>NZ_CP016614.1:370000-670000 GCF_013377255.1 Mannheimia granulomatis | reverse complement strand
AAAATCAAAAAATTTATTTGTAGAACGCGATGAAGCCGGCAATGTACTGATTCGTAAGCCAGCAACCGCGGGAATGGAAAACCGCCAAACCATTGCATTACAGGCTCATTTAGATATGGTGCCTCAAGCGAATGCTGACACTGTTCATGACTTCAAAAAAGATCCGATTCAACCTTATATTGATGGCGAATGGGTAAAAGCCAAAGGTACAACGCTCGGTGCTGATAACGGCATTGGTTTAGCCTCTTGTATGGCAGTGTTGGAAAGCACAGATTTAGCTCACCCAACCCTTGAAGTGTTGCTCACTATGACTGAAGAGGCGGGAATGGAAGGGGCGATTGGTTTACGTCCGAATTGGCTTACAGCTGATGCAATGATCAACACCGACACCGAAGAAAACGGTGAAATCTATATTGGTTGTGCCGGTGGCGAGGATGTGAATGTAAGCTTACCGGTTAATTTAGAATCTAACCAACAAGACGCTGCACTGACCATTACCCTAAAAGGCTTAAAAGGCGGGCATTCCGGCTGTGATATTCACACCACTCGTGCAAATGCAATTAAAGTTTTCACTCGCATTTTGGCTGAAGCACAATTAGTTGCAGAATTCCAAATTGCCGATATTCAAGGCGGTTCGGTACGTAATGCTATTCCGCGTGAAGCTCACGCAACCATTGTGTTATCTGCAAAAAATAAGGAAAATTTGACCGCTTGTTTAACTGATACTGCAGCTCAATTAAAATCGCAACTCAAATTTGCTGAGCCAAATTTCACCTTATTCATTGAAGAAGCTGCAACACCGGCTCAAGCGTTCGATACAGCAAGCACCCAGCGTTTAATTCATTTCCTAAACGTGTTACCAAATGGCGTGGTGCGTAACAGTGATGTGGTAGAAAATGTGGTGGAAACCTCATTAAGTATTGGCATTCTTAAAACAGAAAATAATGAAGTGAAAGCCACCATTCTTGCTCGCTCACTAATTGAGGGAGGAAAAGCAGATGTTAGGAGCAAAATCAACTCATTAGTTGCCTTAGTTGGGGCAAATGTTGAATTTAAAGGAAGCTACCCGGGCTGGGAACCAAATCCGGATTCAAAAATTACCCCATTAACTAAGACAATTTATGACGAGATTTTAGGCTATGAAGCTGAAATTAAGGTAATTCACGCAGGGCTTGAGTGCGGTCTAATCAAGAAAATCTATCCGGATATGGATTTTGTCTCAATTGGACCAACTATCCTCAATGCTCATTCACCGGATGAAAAAGTGCATATTCCGGCAGTGGAAAATTATTGGGCACTTTTAACAAAAGTCTTGGCTCAAACGCCTGAGAAATAAATGTTATTCAAAAAAAGGGCGAATGATGATTCGCCCCTATTTTTTAATTTGCGTAAATATCTTCCCCATTACGTCTGGTTTTAAGCAAACGTAAAATCCAAACATATTGTTCTGGATTTTTCTCAACAAAATATTCAATCACTCGGTTCATTTCACGAGCCGATTGTTCAGCATCGCCAGAAAACTCAAGCGGAGGGAGAATTTCCATTTCATAAACTGCTTTTTCGGCATTGTAAATGGAAAACATTGGGATTACCTCCGCATTCGCCACCCTCGCCATTTTATTTAAGCCCGGCAAAGTCGCTTTTTCGGTTGCAAAAAAATCCACATAAACGCTTAACTCTTCGCCAAAATCTTCATCTGGCAAAAAATAACCGACATCACCTTTACGCACATCTGCCAAAAATGCTTTAATGCCATTTTGGCGAGTGTGCATTCGCCCACCTAAACGCTCACGAGTAACATTCCATAGCCAATCAACTAGCGCATTGCGGTGTGGATTGTACATGGAAGTCATAGGGTAACCTAAAGAGAACATTGCAACGCCTGCCATATCAATCGACCACGTATGTGGTACAAGCATAATTACGTTTTTCCCGCTTTCTTTCGCTTTAACCACATACTCAAAGCCTGAAAACTCGCAGCGTTTTTGTAAATAAGAAACAGGGCGAATAGCGGTTTCACCAATGGCAAGCATGGTTTGCGCCACAGTAACAAACATCCGTTCAATCACTTCTTCCCGTTTTTGCTCATCCCAATGAGGAAAGCAGTAACGCAAATTCACTTTTGCTCGATGATAGCCTTTTTTATTCTTCTTTCTAAGATATTGGTAAGCAATTTTACCAATCCAACCGGAAAACTTATCCCGCAAACGAGCCGGCACATAGGCTAAAATCACCAATCCAAACACCCCTAACCACACCCCCCAATATCTCGGGTGCAGAAAAGACCATAAGAATTTGTGTGTATAGCCGTCTTGGGCGGTAATTCGTGTCATATCCTTACTCCCAGCCGCGAAAAGCGGCTGTATCATACTAACTTAGGACATAACCCTAAGATAGGCATCTCACAGCCATGCTTAGGATGGCTGCCTCATACTAACTTACTAACCTAGGACATAAATCCCAGGAAAGCTATCTTCCAACCACTTAGAGTGGCTGCAAAAACTAATCTAGGACTAAACCCTAGGAAAAACTATTTTTTATCAATAATATTCTTCACCGCCAAAATCACCCCAAGCCCAATAAAAGCTCCCGGTGGTAAAATAGCCAATAATAATCCGGAATCAATATGCAGCACATCTATGCGGAGTGCTTTTGCCCAATCACCCAGTAATAAATCTAATCCGTCAAATAAAGTTCCGTTGCCGATTAGCTCGCGCAATGCACCTAGAACAAGCAAACTTAATGTCATTCCCAGTCCCATTGCAAAGCCATCAAAAGCAGAGAGTTTAACCTCATTTTTTGAAGCATAAGCCTCTGCTCTACCAATCACAATACAATTAGTAACAATCAGCGGAATAAAAATCCCTAATGATTGATACACAGGAAACGCAAAAGCATTCATTAGCAATTGCACCGCGGTTACCACTGTTGCAATCACCATAACATAAATCGGGATCCGAATATCATGTGGTGTAATTTTACGAAATAGTGAAATAGTCGTATTTGTGCAAATCAACACAAACAGTGTTGCAAGCCCCAAACCTAACGCATTGGTTACACTATTTGAAACTGCAAGTAGCGGGCAAAGCCCGAGTAATTGGACTAACGCCCCGTTATTTTTCCAAACACCTTCAGTAAATAGGTTTTTCCATACCGAAGCTTGTTTAGGCCCAGCTTCAACATTCAGCACAGGAATTTGATTATCTGTTTCCATTTCTTCTACCGATTATTTACAAGATTGAAATTGCTCAAGCATTGCCGGATTTTGTGCTAATTCAGTAATCACCCATTTCGCACTTTGGCGAACGTTATTCACCACCGCACGAGGAGTAATAGTCGCCCCGGTAAATTGATCAAATTGTCCACCATCTTTTTTGACATTCCAATCGGCTTCATTTTCCAAACTAAAGAATTTATTGGTAAAAGATAAAATCCAATTTGAAATACGGGTCTCAATTTTATCGCCTAAGCCCGGTGTTTCTTTATGCTCAAGGGTGCGAACACCTAATACATTGCCATTTGGTTGAATCCCCATTAACAGCACAATATTGCCTGAATAACCATCAGGGGCCGTGCCTTGAATAAGGTAAGCGGTTAAATTTTCCGATTTTTTTGCAAGATAAAGACGATTTAAATAAGGTGCATGCTCTAACTTAACCACTTTACAAGTAGCTAACACATCATTATCAAAATGTGTTCTCGGCACAACTTCTTCTAATAACTTACGTTGCTGCATTGCGGTAACATCATCAATTTTGCCTTTTGTGAGCAAATACACACCGGTAGAAACCGCCGTACAAAGCAACGCAATTACACCTAAAATTAAGGCATATTTCAAAGTAATTTTTGAGGTATTCATTATCGTCTATCCAATTTTGTGCCGTATAGTCTCGGCTGCGTGTAATGGTCGATTAACGGTACGCAAATATTGGCCAACAAGACCGAAAACGCTATCGCGTCAGGGTAATTACCATAATAGCGGATAAGGTAAACCAGCAATCCAACCAAACTACCAAAAATTAATTTACCACGTGGGGTAATAGATGCGGTAACAGGATCTGTTGCAATAAAAAATGCACCGAACATCATCGCACCACTAAACAAATGACTTAGAGGATGCAAGTATAAGTTATTAGAAAACAGCTCCGTTACCAAACTCAACAGTAAAAATACTGCCAGCATTGAAACCGGAATTTGCCAATGAATAATCCGCTTATAAATTAGAACCAAACCACCAAATAAAAAGGCAATATTCAGCTGAAACCAACCTGTTGCAAATAAGCCACTAAAAATCGGGCTTGCCATCACAGCCTCAAAACCTAATTTATGACCACTGCTTTTCATACTATCTAAAGGCGTTGCTTGAGTAATACCATCTACACTATTTACTAGCTGATATGCACTAAAGCCATCAGTGCTTACTCCTTTAAAAATAAGCGATATTGCATCTGCAAACATTGGTGGTTCACTGAGCAAATGAGTTGGCACCATCCAAGATGTCATTTGAACAGGAAAAGAAACCAATAATAAAGCGTATCCTACCATTGCAGGATTAAACAAATTCTGCCCTAAACCACCATAGCTATGTTTTGCCAATAATAATGCGACTATTACCCCAATCAAAACGACCCAGTAAGGAGCATAAGGTGGAATTGACATCGCTAAAATCATCGCTGTTAAAATGCCGGATAAATCCGATAAATAGAAAGCGGTCTTTTTTTTGCGTAATTTTGCAATAATGATTTCAATCACTATTGCAAGACTAATCGCTAACAGCGTTTGAATGAGAACCCCAAACCCAAAATAATAAAGCTGAACCCCAAAAGCAGGTAGCATCATCGCAATTACCCACAACATAAAATTTGCTGTCAGATTACTTGAATGCGTATGGGGGGAACTGACCATTTTAAACATATCTTTCCTTTTTCTAACCACATAAGCGGTCTTTTTTCATTCTTTTTTACAAAAAATCAGTAAAATTTGACCGCTTGTTATACCTTCGGCAAATTCAAATTAAAGCGGATTGCCAGTAAGCGAATAATAATTACGGTGGCAACCGTTGTTAAATAAACCCAATCGCTTTCCAGCCCCAATGAGTTGGCCATTACAAAAATCACACCGCCAATCAAACTTGCCGTCACATATACTTCTTTTTGTAGCACAATCGGCACCTCATTGCGTAAAATATCGCGAATTACACCACCGAAACAGCCTGTTACCGCACCAAGAGCGATACAAATCAGCGGGTGTAAGCCGAAATCCAACCCCTTTTGCACACCAATGACAGTAAAAACGCCCAGCCCAATCGCATCAAATACTAACAAGCCTGTTTGCCAGCTTTTGCGGGAAATTTGATTGCGGAAAATCGCAGTAATCACCACCGCCAACGTAATCATCAGCACATAAATAGGCTGTTTCATCCAAAATACGGGCATGGAACCAATCATCATATCCCGCAATGTACCACCGCCAACACCGGTTACAAATGCCAGCACAAACATGCCGAAAATATCCATTTTATGCTGGCGGGCAGCAATCGCCCCAGAAATAGCAAACACAATAGTACCAATTAAATCCTGCACGAATAAAAACGACCAAGGAAATTCGGGGATTAGACTACTGAGCATTATTCTTCTCCTGTTGAGCCGCCTTTTTCGCTTTGGCTCGAGCTATAGCTGCCGCAACAGCAGCTTTGCGCGGGTCTTCAACTGCCGTTTCGGACGAATTGCCATTCGCCCTTACAGTTTCATTTTCATTATCCGATTTTGCAAAATTCTCGCTTTTTTCGACCGCTTGTTGAGCAGTTTTTTTGGCTTTTGCACGAGCCAATGCAGCAGCAACTGCTGCTTTGCGTGGGTCTTCGATTACTGTTTCGGGCGAATTGCCATTCCCCCCTACGGTTTTATTTTCATTATCCGATTTTGCAAAATTCTTGCTATTTTCGACCGCTTGTTGAGCAGTTTTTTTGGCTTTTGCTCGGGCTAATGCTGCGGCGACAGCGGCTTTACGCGGGTCTTCAACTGCTGTTTCGGACGAGTTGCTATTCGCCCCTACAATTTCGTCTCTGTTATCTGATTTTGCAAAATTTTCGATATTTTCGACCGCTTGTGCCTCTTGCTCCGCCAATTTTGCGGCACGGCGGGCCTTACGTTGTGCCATTAAATCACTGTTGTCCGGCTCGCCATTCGCTTTAGCTTGAACAGGTGATGCGGTTGGTTGTTCCACACTTTCGGCTTTTTTCGCTTTCAGACGTTCAAGAGCGGCTTTAACTGGATCAATTCCGCCGGCATTTGCTACTTCTTCTCGGCGTTTCTCAGCAGCTTGAGTAATACGTGCGGTACGAGCCTCTTTTTCTTTTTGTAAACGAGCCTCTCGGGCTTCAAAACGCTGTTTGGCTTCCTCTGCTTTACGGGCTTTTTCTTCCACTTCATGAATTTTCGCTTTTTCTTGGCGAAAATATTGAATCAGCGGAATGTAACTTGGGCAAACATAAGCACAAACACCGCATTCAATACAGGCATCTAGGCGGTATTCTTTGGATTTATCGTGATCTTCCGAACGGGCAAACCAATAAAGTTGCTGCGGTAATAATCCAACCGGGCAGGCATCTGAGCAGCTCGAACAACGGATACAAGCTCGTTCCGGCTCCGGTGGTGCGTATTCAAAATGATCCGGCGCGATTAAACAGTTAGCTGTTTTGGTGATCGGAGCCTGCAAAGAGGGCAGAATAAAGCCCATCATCGGTCCACCAAAAAAGACCGGGAAGCGCTTGTCTGCTTGGTAATCAACCTGTTCCAATAAGTGCTGAATTGGTGTCCCTAATCTTGCCCACACATTGCCTTTATTACGGATTTTATCGCCGGTAAGCGTTACTACCCGTTCAATTAACGGTTCACCATCAATAATCGCCCGTTTTACTGCAAATGCGGTACCGATATTGTGCATTACAATGCCCATTTCAATAGTTCGCTTGCCGGAAGGGATTTCCAGCCCTGTCAGCACTTGCACCAGTTGATCCGAAGCACCCGATGGATATTTTGTCGGAATCGTTCGCACAAACATGTCGTTTGAGCCTTTTAATGCTTTTTCTAATGCATTGATGGCTTCAGGCTTATTATCTTCCACCGCAATCACAACTTCCTCAGGGCGTAGCACATAGCGTAAAATGCGGATACCCTCGATTATATCGTGGGTGTAATCTTGCATTAAGCGATCATCACAGGTTATATATGGCTCACATTCTGCCCCATTGATTACCAGTAACTTACAACGTTTATCGGCAAAATTTAGTTTTGAGGCCGTTGGAAATACCGCACCGCCCAACCCCGCAATACCGTATTGGTAAATTTTTTGAATAATTTGATCGCTTGTTAAAGTTAGAAAATCCTCAATCGGCTGACGTTCACCCCACTCATCTTTACCGTCGGTTTCAATAATAACCGTCATTTCCGGCAACCCGGAGGGATGTGCAGAAGGGTAAGGCTCAATCCCGATAACTCTACCGGAGGTCGGACTATGCACCGGCAATTGACGATAATCATCACCTTTCGTAAGTTGCTGACCTTTTAAGACTTTATCCCCTACTTTAACCAATAGCTCACCCGCCCAACCGGAATGCTGCACCAGCGGCACATAGAAAAAGCGAGGTAAATTTAAGCGGCGAATAGGCTTGCCATTCGATTGGGTTTTATTTTCCATAGGGTGAATACCACCCGGGAAATCCCATAATTTTCCGGTTTCTTTATTTTGGCGGATTCGCTCAATCACTAAATTAGGACTGCTCATTTTTCCCTCCGCCGGTCACTAATTTTTTCTGTAACTCGGTTGTATTCACAATCGGGATAATTAAATTTTGGTCGAATTGCCAATTCCAAGATTTTGTTGTTTGTTTTATCGGAATCATTTCAATACAGTTAGTCGGACAAGGCGCAACACATAGCTCGCAACCTGTGCAAAGATCAGCAATCACAGTGTGCATTGCTTTATTGGTACCGATGATCGCATCTACCGGACAGGCTTGAATACATTTAGTGCAGCCAATGCACATATCTTCAATCACAAATGCCACTTTCACTTCAGGCTCTACCATTCCATCCATTTCAGGCACTTCAACACCTAAAAGCTCGGCAAGATTCACCACTAAAGGCTGCCCGCCCGGTACACATTTGGTGATTACATCACCGTTTGCAATCGCTTCAGCATAGGGCTTACAACCAGGGTAACCACATTGCCCACATTGGCTTTGTGGCAACAACGCATCAATTTTTTCAACAATAGGATCGGCTTCTACTTTAAGTTTGATTGAAGAATAGCCTAATACCGCCCCGAAAATCAGAGCAATAATCGCAACAGCAACAAGGATATAGGCAATAATTGGAAGATCTAACATTATAGTTTCACCAACCCTGTAAAGCCCATAAAGGCAAGCGACATCAAACCTGCAGTAATCAGGGCAATAGAAGCCCCTTGGAATGGCCTAGGCACATCGGCTGCCGCCAAACGCTCACGTAACGCCGCAAACAAGACTAACACTAAAGAAAAACCGGCAGCCGCGCCAAAGCCATAAAGCACAGATTCCACTAAGTTATTGGCTAAATTCACATTCAGTAACGCCACCCCAAGTACAGCACAGTTGGTGGTAATAAGCGGTAAATAAATACCTAATAGCCGATAAAGCATCGGGCTGGTTTTATGTACGATCATTTCCGTTAGCTGAACAATTACCGCAATCACTAAAATAAACACCAAGGTTCTTAAAAACTGAGCATTTAACGGCACAAGCAGGTAAGTTTCCACCAAATAGGCAGAAAGTGAGGCAACCGTTAACACGAAAGTGGTAGCAAGCCCCATTCCGATTGCAGTTTCAACTTTTTTCGACACCCCCATAAACGGACAAAGTCCTAAGAATTTCACTAGGACAAAGTTATTAATTAAGGCAGTGCTGATGACTAACAAAATATAATCGATCATAAAATCCACAAATATAAGGAAAATAAGCGGTCAAAAATACATTTTATTTTGCAAATTACGACAAAAATCTGACCGCTTGTCAAATCATCTCATAAAAATAAACGTGATATTATCCCTTGTTTTCGGCTCATTCACAATAAGAAATCGGAGATAGTCAATGCAATCAAAAAGTGCCCTATATTTTGGCAGTAAATTCAAGTAAAATAGGGCGAATTTTTTTGTGAGGAAAACTAACGATGTCAACTCAATTTGTTTATACGATGCACCGTGTCGGTAAAGTTGTGCCGCCGAAGCGTCATATCCTTAAAGATATTTCTTTAAGTTTTTTCCCGGGTGCAAAAATTGGTGTACTCGGTTTAAACGGAGCCGGTAAATCAACCCTATTACGTATTATGGCAGGTGTGGATAAAGAGTTTGAAGGTGAAGCTCGTCCACAGCCGGGCATTAAAATCGGCTACTTGCCGCAAGAGCCTAAACTTGATCCGCAACAAACCGTGCGTGAAGCAGTAGAAGAAGCAGTAAGCGAAGTTAAAAATGCCTTGACTCAACTTGATGAAGTCTATGCACAATATGCCGATGAAAATGCCGATTTCGATAAATTAGCGGCAAAACAGGCGGAGCTGGAAGCGATTATTCAAGCCCACGACGGTCATAATCTGCAGAACCAATTAGAGCGTGCTGCCGATGCGTTACGTCTGCCGGATTGGGATGCCAAAATCGAACATTTATCAGGTGGTGAACGCCGCCGTGTAGCACTTTGCCGTCTGTTGCTCGAAAAACCGGATATGTTGCTGTTAGACGAACCAACCAACCACTTGGACGCAGAATCTGTGGCTTGGTTAGAACGCTTCTTACACGACTACGAAGGTACAGTGGTGGCAATTACCCACGACCGTTACTTCTTAGACAACGTTGCAGGCTGGATCTTAGAGCTTGACCGCGGTGAGGGTATTCCTTGGGAAGGTAACTACTCTTCTTGGTTAGAGCAAAAAGAGAAGCGCTTAGCTCAAGAACAAGCGGCGGAATCTGCACGCCAAAAATCAATTGAGAAAGAGTTGGAATGGGTTCGCCAAAATCCAAAAGGTCGCCAAGCGAAAAGCAAAGCGCGTATGGCTCGCTTTGATGAATTAAATTCAGGCGAATACCAAAAACGTAATGAAACTAACGAACTATTTATCCCACCAGGTCCAAGACTAGGCGATAAAGTAATTGAAGTGGAAGGTTTAAGTAAATCTTACGGAGACCGCACTTTAATTGATAATTTATCCTTCTCGATTCCTAAAGGAGCGATTGTCGGCATTATCGGTGCAAACGGTGCGGGTAAATCAACCCTGTTCCGTATGCTTTCAGGGCAAGAACAACCAGATTCAGGTTCTATTGTGATGGGTGAGACTGTTACCCTTGCTTCTGTGGATCAGTTCCGCGATTCAATGGATGATAAAAAAACGGTGTGGGAAGAAGTTTCCAACGGACAAGATATTCTGGCTATCGGCAACTTTGAAATCCCAAGCCGTGCCTATGTAGGGCGTTTCAACTTCAAAGGCGTAGATCAGCAAAAACGTGTCGGCGAATTATCGGGCGGTGAGCGTGGTCGTTTACACTTAGCGAAACTCTTACAACGCGGCGGTAACGTACTGTTATTGGACGAACCAACCAACGACCTTGACGTCGAAACTCTACGTGCGTTAGAAAATGCGATCTTAGAATTCCCAGGCTGTGCAATGGTCATCTCGCACGACCGTTGGTTCTTAGACCGTATAGCCACCCACATTTTAGACTACGGTGATGAAGGTAAAGTCACTTTCTACGAAGGTAACTTCTCTGACTATGAAGAATGGAAGAAGAAAACTTTTGGTGAGGCAGCGACTCAACCACATCGTATGAAATATAAGCGTATCGCGAAATAATCAGATTATTAGCTTATAAGAAAATAGCGGATAAGGGCCAACTTATCCGCTATTTGTTTTTAATAAATAAGAATAATTCGTATTGATTTTGATTTAAATTAAGACTACACTAGCCGAGATCCCGCTCATATTTTATTCTAGGAGATGAAAATGAAAAAAGCCCTTTCTACTCTCGCACTTGCAGTTTCTGCTTTTGCATCAACTACTACTTTTGCTGCTAATGAAGTAAACGTTTATTCTTACCGTCAGCCATATTTAATTGAGCCAATGCTGAAAAACTTTGAAAAAGATACCGGCATTAAAGTAAACGTAATTTTTGCCGATAAAGGTTTGGTTGAACGTGTGAAAAAAGAGGGCGAACTTAGCCCGGCAGACGTACTTTTAACCGTAGATATCTCGCGTGTTATGGAGATTGTAAATGCCGGTTTATCACAAAAAATTGAGTCTAAAGTATTAGAAAAGAACATTCCTGCACAATTCCGTGACTCTCAAGGTGACTGGTTCGGTTTAACTACTCGTGCACGTGTAATCTATACATCAAAAGATCGTGTAGGCAAATTGCCGGCAGGTTTTGACTACTTAGACTTAGCCAAACCGGAATATAAAGGCAAGGTTTGTGTCCGCTCAGGTAAAAACTCTTACAATGTATCGCTCTTTGCTTCAATGATCGAACACTACGGTGTAGAAAAAACCAAAGCATTCTTAGAAGGTCTAAAAGCAAACTTAGCACAGAAACCACAAGGTGGCGACCGTGACCAAGTCAAAGCAATTAAAGAAGGTATTTGTGACTACGCTTTAGGCAATAGTTACTACTATGGCAAAATGTTAGATGACGAAAAACAAAAAGCCTGGGCAGAATCTGCAATCATTAACTTCCCAAGCGGTAAATACGGTACACACAAAAATATCAGTGCCGTTGCAGTTGCAAAACACGCACCGAATAAAGCAAACGCAGTTAAATTGATTGAATACCTCAGTGGCGATAAAGCACAAGGTTTATATGCAGAACTCAACCACGAATATCCGGTAAAAGCCGATGTTCAACCATCTGCTCTAGTGAAAGGCTGGGGTGAATTCTCATCTGATATAATCAAATTAGAAGACATCGCAAAACACTATGAAGCAGCGTTAAAATTAGTGGATGAAGTTAAATTTGACGATTTCGCTGAGAAAAAATAATGCCGACAAGCGGTGAATTTTAAGCAAAAAGTTGCAAAATTTTGCTAAAATTATACCGCTTGCAAAAGGACGCTTTGCGTCCTTTTTGTGTTTTTGGAAAAATATAACTCGAGCTTCGTTTATTTATTCTGCCAAATCTCCCCCTCCCCTCTTTGCTAAAGAGGGGGGATCATTCAGAGAAAATGTAAAATTCGTCTGACTCTTTAAAAATATAAGGAAAAAAGATGAATTTAAAATCTTTGGAGATCAAGTCCCCTTCCTTTAGCAAAGAGGGGCTAGGGGAGATTTGGCAGTAATGAAAACGGAGTAATAACTAGAAAATGAAAAAAAACCTCGGCTGGAAAACCCTTTCCCTACTAATTACGTTAATTACCCTCCTACCACTACTGGCTATCGGCTATCACACCCTTAGTGGTGATTCGGAGAATCTGGCACATTTGTGGAATACCATGTTGCCGATTTACATCAAAAATACCAGCTTATTAGTATTAGGAACGGTATTCCTCTCCCTTGTTTTTGCTCTTCCAACAGCTTGGTTCATGGCAAATTACCAATTTTGGGGACAAAAAACCTTACAGTGGCTACTCTGTCTGCCACTCGCAATGCCTGCCTATTTAATTGCTTATCTTTATACCGATCTGCTCGACTACTCAGGCGCATTGCAAGAAATGCTAAGAAATATTTTCGGCTGGCAACGCCCACAAGATTATTGGTTTCCACAAATCCGCACCCTTTATGGTGCCTGCTTTGTACTTGCCTTAGTGCTTTATCCCTATATTTTCCTACTGGTTCGAGTAGCATTATTAGAACAATCGGAAAATCTAACCCACAGTGCAAAAATGCTTGGGGCATCACCGGCAGAAATTTTCCGTCGAATTACTTTTCCATTGATTCGCCCGGCAATTGCCATTGGAGCAGCTTTGGTTGCAATGGAAACCTTAGGAGATTTTGGGACTGTCGCTTATTTTGCCGTACCAACTTTAACAACCGCTATTTATGACTCTTGGCTTGGTTATCACGACCTTGGTACCGCCAGCCAAATTGCTATTTTTATGTTGCTGATGATTTTCCTGTTTTTAAGCCTTGAACAATACAGCCGCCGCAAACAGCAAAGTTATCAAAGGGGATACGAAAAGAAATCAGCCTTTAAACAACTTCAAGGTTGGAAATTAGTTTTAGCACTTATCTGGTGCTGGGGCTTGCTTGCCCTTGCATTTTTTATTCCGCTTGCACGCCTGCTCTACTGGGCATATCATTATTTTGAACAGTCTTGGAATTTAGATTTCGTCGAATTTGCAATAAATAGCTTAAAAGTATCCGTAATTGCGTCGATTGTAACGGTATCTTTCGCTTTAATTTTACATTTTGCCCACCGTCTCTCTTTTGGTAAATTTTCGGTAAAATCTACCCGCTTGTCGTTGCAAATTTCATCATTAGGCTACGCCATTCCCGGCACAGTGCTGGCAATCGGCTTGCTGTCGCCTTTGACATTTGCCGATCACAAACTGCATGCACTACTGAAAAGCCTTGAACTCTCGCCGGTCGGCTTGATTTTCTCAGGCTCCTTATTTGCTTTGGTGATTGCCTATACAGTACGCTTTTTGGCAATGGCAATCGGAAGTCTGGAAACTTCATTCGGAAAAATCTCACCATCACTTGATATGGCAAGCCAAACGCTTGGTAAAAGCGGGCTAAAAATGTTTAAACATATTCATATCCCACTGATTTATAAAGGCATTTTAACCGGTGGTTTAATGGTATTTATTGAAAGTATGAAAGAGCTAAACGCTTCACTCTTACTACGACCGTTTAATTTTGACACCCTTGCCACTCATGTATTTACCTTTACCTCTGATGAACAATTAGAGCAAGCAGCTCTACCTGCGATTGTGTTGGTGCTGGTGGGATTACTGCCGGTGATTTGGCTGACGAGATCGTTGATTTCGCAATCGGAAAAAGAACGATAATATACGTAAAATCTGTTCGGGCGGGTTAAAACCCGTCCCTACGCCACAATAAAAACTAAAAGCGAAAAATACAAAATAACATAGGAGCGAGTTTTAACCCGCCATCAAAACATAAGAAAAATTAAAAACGAAAATACAAAACAACGTAGGGACAGGTTTCAATCCGCCCGCACAAGGAATTTTATGTCTGTTTTAACTATCAAAAACCTCTGCCTTGATTTCGGGCAAACTTCGGTACTACAATCGCTTAATTTAGCGGTGAATGAAAACGAAATTATCTGCTTACTCGGTGCAAGCGGTTGTGGAAAAACCACGCTTTTAAAAGCGATCGCAGGCTTATTACCGATTGAGCAAGGAGATATTCATTTGGCAGGAGAATGTCTGAAAAGTAAAGCTGTGGAGAATCGCCAAATCGGACTGATTTTCCAAGATTATGCTCTTTTCCCCCATTTAACTGTAGCAGAAAATATCCAATTCGGGCTGTCAAAACTAGCTAAAACCGAGCAGGAAAGCATCACGGAGAAAATGCTTTCCGTGGTGAAATTGCAAGGTTTGGAAAGCCGTTTTCCGCATGAACTTTCCGGCGGACAACAACAGCGTGTTGCTATTGCACGAGCTTTGGCATGCCGTCCGCAATTATTGCTATTAGACGAACCTTTTTCGAACATTGATAGTCAAACCCGATATGCGATGATCCAAGAGATTAAACAAATCTTGAAAAGCCAAAATGTTCCTGCGATTTTCGTTACTCACAGCAAAGAAGAAGCCTTTGCCTTCGCGGATAAAATTGCCGTAATGGATAAAGGCAAAATTATCCAGTTCGGCAGACCAAATGAACTGTATCATTCACCGGTTAATCCCTTTGTTGCAGATTTTTTAGGTGGAACTAACTATCTAAGTTGCACCGTGAGCGAAGAAAAGTTGCTACGTAGCCCGATTGGAGAGTTTCGTCTTTTTCCTGAGATGGAAGTCAAAAAAGGCGCGTGCCAATGGATGTTACGCCCTGAACAGTTGATTTTGAAACCAAATGAACTGGGATTGGGTAAGGTGGCTGGTAAGTTATTTTTAGGACTCTACTACCGCTACCAAATTGCTATTAACGGTGTGGAGCTGACTGCCTACCAAACTCAAGAATTGAAATTAGGTGAACAGGTTGAAGTTGGATTTCAAGTGCGAGAATTTACTTTATTTTAGAAACTAAAAGGCTGAAACCGTTAATGCGGTATCAGCCCCAAATCGACAGTTTTATTTTTTGCAAGGTGAAACAAGTTCAATGATAGAAATACCCATCCAAGTTGAATTTTTACATACATTACCTGAACCATCGTGTCCACGAACCCCAGTACAAGCAGATAATGTAGCAATTAGTGCAGTAAAAGCAAAAATTTTTGTTATTTTTTTCATCAGTTAAAACTCCTTAATAAAATTATTTAGCAACTAAAAGTTGCAGATGAATTGTATATTAAATTATACAAATTATCCATATTTTTATTGTGTCATTTAGCTGTTCATACCACCTACAAATAATCTGCATAAAAACAGCATGTAAACAATTTAATTTTGGTAAAATTTACTGAATACTATTATGTAAGGAATAAAAAAATGAGTGACCCAATTATACGCCAAGTTGTTCTTGATACTGAAACTACAGGGATGAATATGGCAGGAGGACCGCCACAAATAGGGCATAATATTATTGAAATCGGTGCAGTTGAAGTCATTAACCGTCGCCTAACAGGCAGAACTTATCATGTCTATATCAAACCGCCTCGTGAAGTTGATGCAGAAGCCATTGCAGTTCATGGCATTACAAATGAGTTTTTGCAAGATAAGCCCGTTTTCGCAGAAATTGCCGATGAGTTTTTAGCATTCATCAAAGGCGCAGAATTAATTATCCACAATGCCCCCTTCGATGTGGCGTTTATGGATCAAGAATTTTCTTACCTACCAAATCCTCCGGCTAAAACGGCTGAAATGTGCACAGTTACTGATAGCCTACAAATGGCTCGCAAAATGTACCCGGGAAAACGTAACAATTTAGACGCATTGTGTGACCGTTTAGGCATTGATAACAGTAAACGTATCCTTCACGGAGCTTTACTAGATGCGGAAATTCTAGCCGATGTATTCTTAATGATGACAGGTGGTCAGATTTCCTTATTAGTTGAGGAAGAGACAGAAACCACGTCAATAAGTGTGGATACAGAAGAGGAACTTTCAAGCATTGTGTTAAATGCTGATGATGCCATTATTTTAAAAGCAACAGATGAAGAAGAAACATCGCACTTAGCATTATTGAAATTAATTGAAAAAAAATCAAAAGGAAACTGCTTATGGGCAAAAGCATTTACTGAAGAAGCAGAAAACCTTAATTAACTTTAAAAAGTACAAAAAACCCAGCTTTCGCTGGGTTTTCTTTTTGCTTTAACTGATTATTCAGCAACTACGTTAACTGTTACAGTTGCATTCACTTCCGGGTGTAAGTGAACTTTAACATCATGTTCGCCAGTTGTACGAAGTGGACCTTCACCTAAACGAACTTCAGATTTAGCAACTTCAACACCTACTGCTGTTAATGCTTCAGCAATGTCTTTTGCAGAGATTGAACCGAATAAACGACCATCATCACCTGCTGTTGCAGATACAGATACTGCTGCGATAGCTGCAATTTTTGCTGCACGCTCTTGTGCTGCTGATAATGCTGCTGCCGCTTTTGCTTCTAATTCTGCACGACGAGCTTCGAAGTGAGCAATGTTTTGGCTAGTTGCCATAACTGCTTTACCTTGTGGGATTAAGAAGTTACGAGCAAAACCAGATTTAACTGTTACTTGGTCACCCACAGAACCTAAGTGAGCAACTTTGTCTAATAAAATAACTTGCATTGTACTCTCTCCTGATTATTGGTGGTTATCAGTATATGGAAGTAACGCAAGGTAGCGAGCGCGTTTGATCGCACGAGCTAATTGACGTTGATACTTCGCACGAGTACCAGTAATACGGCTAGGAACAATCTTGCCGCTTTCAGAAATGTAGTTCTTTAATGTAGCGATATCTTTGTAATCGATTTCAACAACATTTTCCGCAGTGAAACGGCAGAACTTACGACGACGGAAATAACGTGCCATTTGGCTTCTCCTGATCTATAAATTCAATTTGTTCGGTGTGTAAAACTAATTGGTTTAAACCGTTGTAGTCTTTGTGAGTATGGATAAAACCTTTGATTCTCACTCTCTCACCGAGCTTAATTTGTTGGGTTAAATAACTAAATTGATTGCCACTCAAAACCACTTGGATTTTGCACCACGCTTGGCGTTCTAAATTAACTTCTATTTGACTTGAACGATGTTCTAACCAAAAACTGTAATTCGGAATCCCTAGCGGGCTTAGGCTCTGTTTAACTAAGCTGGCAACTTTGCCGCTTAAGATTAAACAGTTATCAATCGGCGAATTACTCGCCTGCTTCCTCTGATTCAACTTCAGCTACCGCTTCAGCAACTTTGCTTTCTTTCGCTTTCGCCATTGGTGAAGCTTCAGTTACTGCAGCTTTAGTGTGAACGATTAAGTTACGAAGAACTGCATCGTTATAACGGAAGTTAGTTTCTAACTCGTCGATTACACTTTGAGGTGCTTCTACATTCATTAACACATAGTGTGCTTTGTGAAGTTTGTTGATTGGGTATGCTAATTGACGACGACCCCAATCTTCTAAGCGATGAACTTGACCGCCAGCTTCTTTAACAGATGCTGTGTAACGCTCAATCATTGCCGGTACTTGTTCGCTTTGGTCCGGGTGAACCATAAAAACGATTTCGTAGTGACGCATTGACTATCCTTACGGGTTAGCAGCCTCCAACTCTAGCCAGTCACCAACTTGTGGAAGCAAGGATTAAAAAACGGATGTGACTGAACGGCGGAATTATACTGAAAAAAGCATATTTTGCAAGCAACAATTAGCAAATGTGCAAAAAATCATGTAAAAACGACCGCTTGTTTTAAGGTTTATTTGTATTAAATAATCAAGTACAATACGCGCAAACGTTTGCTTAACTCATTTCATCAAGGAATTCAAATGAATATTTTAATTATTGGCAACGGTGGGCGTGAACATGCTCTTGCTTGGAAAATACGTCAATCTCCATTAGCAGACAAA
This sequence comes from Mannheimia granulomatis, assembly GCF_013377255.1. Lineage (NCBI taxonomy): Bacteria > Pseudomonadati > Pseudomonadota > Gammaproteobacteria > Pasteurellales > Pasteurellaceae > Mannheimia > Mannheimia granulomatis. The sequence goes on along the minus strand of NZ_CP016614.1, from coordinate 651,827 downwards.
GTCTTCGTTGCACCGGGCAATGCCGGCACAGCAGCAGAAAAAGACATTGAAAACGTGTCTATTTCAGGCACAGATTTAAATGCCTTAGTTGCATTTGCTAAAGAAAATAATGTTGGTTTGACTATCGTCGGTCCGGAAGCTCCCTTAGTATTGGGTGTAGTAGATGTTTTTCGAGCCAATGGATTAAAAATTTTTGGTCCAACACAAGCAGCCTCACAATTAGAAGGCTCAAAAGCCTTTACTAAAGATTTTTTGGCTCGCCATAATATCCCAACCGCAGAATACCAAAACTTCACTGAAATCGAGCCTGCCCTCGCCTACTTAAAAGAAAAAGGCGTTCCTATTGTGATTAAAGCCGATGGTTTAGCCGCAGGTAAAGGAGTCATTGTAGCAACGACCTTACAAGAAGCAGAAAATGCAGTGTGTGATATGCTTTCAGGCAATGCCTTTGGTGAAGCCGGTAGCCGTGTGGTGATCGAAGAATTTTTAGATGGCGAAGAAGCCAGCTTTATCGTGATGGTGGACGGTAAAAATATCGAACCAATGGCCACCTCACAAGACCATAAACGCGTGAGTGAAGGTGATCAAGGCTTAAACACCGGTGGAATGGGAGCGTATTCTCCTGCTCCTGTGGTAACTCAAGAAATCCACAACCGTGTAATGGACGAAATTATTTACCCGACCGTGCGTGGTATGGCAAGTGAAAACAATCCATACACGGGTTTCTTATACGCAGGCTTAATGATTATGCCAAACGGTCAGCCGAAAGTGATTGAATTTAACTGCCGCTTTGGCGATCCGGAAACCCAACCGATTATGATGCGTTTAGAATCAGACTTAGTTGAACACTGCTTAAAAGCGTGCGAGGGCAAATTAGATACTATCGAATCAAAATGGTGCGAACAAGCCGCCCTTGGCATCGTACTTGCAGCGGAAGGCTACCCGGGCTATTACCGAAAAGGCGATGAAATTAGTGGCATTCCGGCAGCCACGCCAAACCAAAAAGTATTTTTAGCCGGCGTGGAACAAAAAGACGGCAAATTGCTCACTAATGGCGGTCGAGTGCTTTGTGCTACTGCTCTTGGCAACACTGTGTTTGAAGCTCAACAACAGGCCTTAAACCTTGCTGAGCAAATCCAATGGCAAGGAAAATTTTACCGCCGAGATATTGGCTATCGAGCAGTTGCCAGAGAACAGGCGAAGTAATCGCAAAAAACCCAAGCAAGGCAGTGCTACGAAATTAAAAGAAGATAATATAAATAACAAGCGGTCGGATTTTGCAAAAAAATGACAAAATCCAACCGCTTGTGCTTATGTTAAGCAAGCTGTTGATGGTTGCGGGAAAGTTTAATCCAGTTGTAGTAGCCGTAAATTGAGTTACATAAATACATTATATACATCACTAATAACGGTAAGCTGGTTTCCCCATTTTGGAAGTACATTGCTGCCCATAACGAAATAGTCATAATATTGACAATAATCCATAATGCCCATTGTTCACGGTATCTCAGTACCATCAAAATTTGTGCAACGATGGAAATTACAACAGTTGCTCCATCAAGTACTGCTAATGCACTCCCTAAATATTTTAATAATTCAATATAAAGAACAGTTCCAACAATGGCAGAAAATATTACAATTAGCCATTGTTTAGCGGTTAATGACTTAGCAATAACCTCTTCAGCACCGGCATTGTTCACTGTATTTTCACGGGTCATATTCTTACGCCAAAAATAAAAGCCAATAAACTGCACCGGCACATAAACGAATAAATTCAACATCATTTCGCCATACAAATTAAAGGTATAGGAAATGTAAGCATATAATGAAACGGAAATTAAACCGAACAAATAGTTGCTGATTTTACCTTTACCCACAAAGACCACACATAAAATACCGGTAATTGCTGCAATGGTTGCAATCCACGTATCGGGCTGATAAATGAAAATTCCGATTTGGATCGCAAGAAAAGTGAGCAACCAACCTGCCTCAAATCTGGTCCAACCAGTTAAAAATTCTTGTTTTAGCTTAACTAAAATCGATGTACCGCTCATTTTTCCTCCAGATAAAGTGAACCATTCTTTCCAAATTCTAATGTATAAAAAATGAAAAATCAAAATAAGGATACCATGTGTAACAAAATGGTATGATTTTAATAACTCTTCTCATAAATCCCCCTAAAAAAACTAACAAAATACCACCTATTTACACCATAAAATCCTGATTTTATACTTTTTTCGAATCTATTTTATAAATTAATAGATGTAGCCTTCATACTTACTAATTAACATAAATAAAAGGAATGGTTTATGAATAAAATTTATCGTGTAGTTTGGAATCACGCTAAACGTACTTGGATGGTTGTTTCGGAATTATCCAGAAACGCGACAAAATCAAAAGCAAACAAAACAACACCTTCAGCCACTAATGTGATTAAACTTAGTGCATTAAGCCTTGCGCTTTCAGCGGGTTTTGCGAGTGCGGCAACTTACGAACCAAAATATGGAACTGTGCCAGATAATAATACTCCACAAAATTCGATCGCAATTGGTGAAGGTTCTAAAGTGGAATCAACTGTAGCACCTACAATAACAGGCTTGGAAGGACACACCGGCAAATTTTCAACTGCGATAGGTTATAATGCAACAGCCAAAGCCGATCTTTCAACAGCACTAGGTGGTCTTGCTAACGCTAGTTTCGCTGCAACCGCAGTTGGTGGGCAAGCAAGTGCTGATAAACGCTCTGTTGCGGTAGGTTACAATGCTTCTGCAACCGGTTTTCGCGAAGTATTTGTAGGTGATAATGCTGGTTTAAACCACACTACTACAACAGAATACAACATTGGAGTGGGTTATTCAGCCGGCTCTAACTTAACAGGTAATAATACGATTTCTATTGGTAATGCTGCGGGTGATGGCACAAGTGGCAGCCATAATATTGCCATTGGTACCTATGCGAATGCAAAAGTAGCAGGACCAAAGGCAGATGTAACTAGTGAGAATAATATCGCTATCGGTAATTCTGCTCTGGCAAATGGACTAACCTCTTATAAAACTACCGATCCTGCAGCAGTAACGTCTGATACAGGCAAAGCCACCGCTGTTGGTAGCCATGCAAAAGCAACCGGTATTGTAAGTTCTGCTTATGGTGCTGATGCAAATGCTTCTGCAATTCACTCAACTGCATTAGGTTCAAAATCTAAAGCAACAGGCGATAACTCAACAGCAGTTGGTTATGAAGCAAGAACATCCGGCCATGGCTCAACTGCATTAGGTTACTATGCAAATGCAACTGCTCTTTTAACCACAGCTGTCGGTACAAATTCAAATGCAATTAAAGACTATGACTCTGCATTTGGTCGTGAAGCTAATGCAAGCGGCGGTTCCGCAACCGCTTTAGGTAACCGTGCAACGGCTTCAGGTGCGGCTTCAGTAGCACTTGGGGTAAGCTCTAAAGCAACAAACCAACGTACTATTGCAATTGGTGATTCAACTAATGCTTCCGGTTTTAATACTATTGCAATTGGGCGAAATGCAACAGCTGAGCAGACTGATGCAGTTGCACTAGGCAGCAATTCTGTGACCGCCGCAGCCGTACCGACAACAACAGCAACTGTAAATGGAATTACTTATAGTGGGTTCGCAGGCACTGCACCGATTGCAACAGTAAGTATTGGTGCGGAAGGCAAAGAAAGAACCATCACGAATGTAGCTGCAGGTCGTATTTCTTTAACATCTACCGATGCAATCAATGGCTCACAACTATACTTAACCCAACAAGCTATAGGCAATGTTGCTACAACAACCGCTAATATCTTAGGTGGCGGAGCAACTGTTACTGAAAATGGAAATATCACTTTCCCAACTTACACTTTAGTGAGTGGCACACCAGATGCAGATAAAGAAGGCAAGCAAGGAACATACAATAATGTTTCTGCAGCACTAAGTGCATTAAACACTGCGGTAATCAGCCCGTTAACCTTTGCCGGTGATACAGGAACTAATTTTGAGCGTCGTTTAGGTTCAACAGTTAATATCAAAGGTGGCTATAAAGGCACATTAACCGAGAATAATATTGGTGTTGTGGCTGATGGTACCGATACTTTAACTATTAAATTAGCAGAAAACGTTGACTTAGGAACTAATGGTTCATTAACAACAGGTGATACAGTTGTTAATAATGCAGGTGTAACCATTGCTAATGGTGCGGCCGGTAAACCGGTAAGCCTTACTAAATCCGGATTAGATAATGGTGGCAATAAAATCATCAATGTTGCCGCAGGCGATGCAGATACTGATGCGGTCAATGTCAGTCAGCTCAAACAAGCAATCAGCAAATTCGCAACTCATTACGTCAGTATTTCAGATGACGGTATTCAACGTGCTAACTATGATAACACAGGCTCTAGCGGCGTTAACTCAATGGCTGTTGGTGTTGCAACAAGTGCTAATGGTGATCTTGCAACTGCTTTAGGTTCAGAAGCAAAAGCGAACGGTGAACGTACAACTGCGGTTGGTCCTCGCGCAACAGCTGATGGTATGAATGCAACTTCTGTAGGCTACAATGCTAATGCAAGCGCAACAAATGCCTTAGCAGTTGGTTCTGCAGCCAATGCAAATGGCGATACCTCAACAGCTATTGGTACAGCTTCAACAGCAACAGCTGCCCGAGCAACCGCATTAGGTGCTAAATCTGAAGCGACCGGTGAAAATTCAACCGCTGTAGGTTATGAAGCAAGTTCAACCGGTGCTGGCTCTCTTGCAGCAGGTTATAACGCAAATGCTGCGGGCACACAGTCAACCGCTTTAGGTAACTCTGCCAATGCAGGTGGAATGTGGTCAACTGCTGTGGGTAGAAATGCCAATGCTGCAGGTGGCTCGGCTATTGCTTTAGGTAACAGTGCAAATGCTGCCGGTGCGGCTTCTGTTGCATTAGGTGTTTCATCACAAGCAACAGCAACCGGTGCTGTGGCTCTTGGTCAAAATGCAAAAGCAACACATCAAGGTTCTGTTGCATTAGGTACTAACTCTGAAACAGCAGCTGCAGTTGCAACAAAAAGTGCAACTCTAAACGGCAATACATACACATTTGCAGGTACTACACCAAGCTCAACTGTAAGTATTGGTTCTGTAGGCAATGAACGTACTTTAACTAATGTAGCAGCAGGTCGTATTTCAGACTCGTCAACCGATGCTATCAACGGTTCACAACTTTATGCAGCTTATACCGAAATTGATAGTTTAAATACTAAAGTAGATGAGTTAAGCAATGGTACTCTTACTTTTGTGGATGATGCAGGAACTGCAATTGCTCGTAAATTAGGTGATTCTCTGAACGTTAAAGGCGGTGCCGATGCAGATAAATTAACTGATAATAATATCGGTGTAGTGGCAACAGATGCTAATACATTAACAGTTAAATTAGCCAAAGACATTGATTTAACTCCTGCCGGCTCTGTGACTGTTGGCAATTCAAAACTAAACAACAACGGCTTAACCATTACTAATGGCCCAAGTGTTACAACAACAGGTGTCGATGCAGGCAAATTAAAAGTAACTAACGTAGCTGATGGTGATATTTCACCTGTCTCAAAAGATGCTGTTAACGGTAGCCAACTTTATGCTACTGCAAGTTCTGTTGCCAATGCTTTAGGTGGTGGTTCAACTGTCAATACTGACGGCACAGTCTCAGCACCAAGTTATACTGTGGTAAATGGAGCACCTGCTGCCGAAGCAAGTAAAACGGTTAATAATGTAGGGGATGCAATTACTGCATTAAATGATGCGGTAACCAGTCCATTAACATTTGCTGGTGATAGTGGCACCGCTTCTAAACGTAAATTAGGCTCTACTGTTACGGTAAAAGGTGGTGTGTCTAGTGAAGCACAACTAACTGATAATAATATCGGCGTTGTGTCAGACGGTAATGGCACATTAACGGTTAAATTAGCTAAAGATATTAAAGTTAATTCTGTCACAGCAAAAACAGTAACTGCCGATACAGTTAAAGCCGGAGATACTACTATTGATAACAACGGGTTAACTATTGCCGGTGGTCCAAGTGTAACTAAATCAGGTATTAATGCGGCCGGAAATAAAATCACGAATGTTAAAGCCGGTACAGCAGATACTGATGCAGTTAATGTTAGCCAATTAAGAGCATCTGAGCAAAATATTAACAATAAGATCAACAATATTGACGCCAAAATCAATAGAACCGATAAACGCTTACGCGCGGGAATTGCCGGTGCAACTGCTACAGCAGGCTTACCACAAGCATATTTACCGGGTAAAAGCATGCTAGCTACATCTGGTGGCACATACCGTAATGAAGCTGCAATCGCTGTTGGTTATTCTCGTATCTCAGATAATGGTAAAGTTATCTGGAAAGTGACCGGAAACAGCAATACTCGTGGCGACTTCGGTGGTAGCCTAGGCATGGGTTACCAGTGGTAATGGCTTTAGATATCTAGTTAATATCACTGAAAAAATAGAAAACCCGGTAAAAACCGGGTTTTCTTATTTCTATATACCATTTTAATTTGAAATATAAAAATTACGTTTCCTATTTTTCCGTTATATCGCCCTTTCTTACTTCTCGGCTAACCTCACCCGAACGGGTTTCTGTGCTAACTGCGGTAGTACCCGCTTTCGAAAATGTGTAATCCGCTTGGTTAAACTCACCGGTTTGATTATGGATAAAAAACGGACGGTACTCTTTCACCCATAACGCTGCAGCTCCGCATACCGCAACAGGCATTACCACAAGATTCACAAATGGAATCATAGTAAATAAACTTACTAAAGCACCAAAGGTAAAGTTAAGGATACGGTATTGTGATAAGGCATTTCTCATCCGCTGAAAGCTAATTTTATGGTTATCAAACGGATAGTCACAATACTGAATAGCAATCAACCAAGCACTAAACACAAAAGCTAACACAGGGACAATAGTTTGCCCTAAAACCGGCACAAAACCAAGCAAGAATAAGGCAACTAATCTTGGAATGCTATACATCATTTTTTGCCACTCTCGCTTTAACATTCTAGGTACATCTTTTAGCATAGCCATAAATGACATATCCCCCAAGGGTTCACCTGTTAATTGCAACTCTACTTTTTCTGCCAACAAAGCATTAAAAGGGGCTGCAACAAAATTAGCAAGTGTGGTAAAAGCAAAATAAAACCCGACTAAGATCATCAGAAAAATTAAGGGAATAAGTATAAAGCTAAGCCACTCTAACCAATCCGGTAGTAGCATTGCCAATAATCCTCCAATATTGGCAAAAAACGCCCAAATCAACCCTACCATTAAAACAGTGTTAATTAAAATAGGGAAAATCACAAACGGTAAAAATTGACGTTGAAGCATCAATCTCCAGCCATAAATAAAATAATGAAAGCCTAATCCAACTTGGTTTTGTCGCTTAGAAAACAATGAAGACATAATCATTCCTTATTTTTTGCAAAAATTACACAGAAATATGGTAAGCTACGCACATTATTTTCGCAAACATGAAAATGAATTTTTATTGATTATTTGATAAAGAGGACACAATGGAACTGCATATTATTTTCTTTATTCTTGCTGGTGTGCTGATTGCAGTATTAATCGGCTTTAGCTTATGGTCTGCCCGTCGTGAAAAATCTACGATTTTCTCTAATACGTTTTCAACCCGCCCTATTGCGGTACCACCATCCAATCAAGGGCTTCAAGCTAATATCCCGACTTCACTCAAACCTCAGCCTGAGGAATATCAAGCGATGTCTGTACCGGAAGAAACCCCACAGCAAATCCAGCAAGAAGTGGAAAGTTCTCTGCAAAATATCAAAATCAGCTTGCCGAACGAGCCACAAGTGAATGCAGAGCCAACATTTAGTACCTACGGTCAGCAAATTTCTAATCAACAACATATCCAAAATGCTCCGGATTTTGCTAATCCAAGTATTAACACTGCAATTTTACCTGAAGAGCCAAAAGTAGCAGCAGAGGAACAAGTTGTGGAACCTGCTACCATACAAGAAGAAAATCCATTTGTTACACTTTATATCTATGCCCCGCAAAATGAGCCTTTCCGCGGTGATTTAGTGGTACATTATTTGGAAGAAGTGGGATTACGCTTTGGTGAACACCAGATATTCCACCGCCATCAGCATATTGATGATTTATTCAGCCCGACTATTTTCAGTGCGGCAAATTTAATGAATCCGGGTACTTTTGATTTAAACAATATCGCGAATTTCTCAACTGTAGGCTTAGTGCTATTTATGCAATTACCGTCTGAGGGTAGCGATATCGCTAATATGAAATTACTGATTAACAATGCCGAACATTTAGCCGGCTCACTCGGCGGATTCTTATACGATGACAATCAACAACCATTTGACGAGCAATCCCGCCAGCGTTATATGCAGCGTGTGATGCACTGATCACAAAACGAGTTGCAAAAAAGTTTAGAAATCCGACCGCTTGTAACAAGCGGTCTTTTTTGTAGAGAATTTTACCAATGTCTTTATCCAATCAAACCGCCTTCTCTTTTGAAGAAAACGCCACTACGGAAGTATCAGAGCAAGTTGAACAACTTCGCCAAAAACTACGTCAATATGAGTACGAATATCACGTTTTGGATAACCCAACCGTGCCGGATGCCGAATACGACCGTTTAATGAATGAGCTGAAAAATCTCGAATGGCAGCACCCCGAGCTTATCACCTCAGATTCCCCAACTCAGAGAGTAGGTGCAAAACCGCTATCGGGCTTTGCTCAAATCACACATGAAATCCCGATGTTATCGTTAGATAATGCTTTTGCGGGTGAAGAATTAGATGGTTTTTTACGCCGTATGGAAAGTTATATTAGTGAGAACCCGGGTAACTTGGAGTTTTGCTGTGAACCCAAACTTGATGGCTTAGCAGTGAGCATTTTATATGAAAACGGCATTCTCACCCGAGCCGCAACCCGTGGAGACGGCACAACAGGTGAGGATATCACAGCGAATATCCGTACTATTCGCAATATTCCGTTAAAGCTTAATCTGCAAAATCCGCCTGCTCGTTTGGAAGTACGTGGCGAAGTTTTTATGCCGCAAGCAGGCTTCAATACCTTAAATGAAAAGGCACTTGCTAAAGGCGAAAAAACTTTTGCTAACCCACGCAATGCGGCGGCAGGCTCATTACGTCAATTAGATCCGAAAATCACCAGCCAACGACCTTTGGTGCTAAATGCTTATAGTATCGGCGTTTATGAGAGTGATGATGAGCTACCCTCTACTCATTACGATCGCCTACAATGGCTAAAATCCATCGGCTTACCGGTAAATTCGGAAATTCGTTTGGCAAAAGGTAAAGGCGAATTATTGAATTATTACGCCGATATTCAAGCAAAACGCCCACAACTCGGCTATGATATTGACGGTACCGTGTTAAAAGTAAACGATATTGCCTTGCAAGAACAACTTGGTTTTATTTCACGCTCACCACGTTGGGCAATTGCTTACAAATTCCCGGCACAAGAAGAGATGACCATTCTTAATGATGTGGAATTTCAGGTCGGGCGTACCGGAGCCATTACCCCTGTCGCCAAATTAGAGCCTGTGTTTGTAGCAGGGGTGACCGTCAGTAACGCTACTTTGCATAATGGCGATGAAATTGAACGCCTGGGCATTGTGATTGGTGATACCGTAATTATTCGCCGTGCCGGGGATGTGATTCCACAAATTATTGGTGTGGTGGCAGAACGTCGTCCGGAAAATGCAGAAAAAATCGAATTTCCGACCGCTTGTCCTATTTGTCATTCAGCTGTTGTGCGTGTGGAAGGCGAAGCTGTCGCCCGCTGTACTGGCGGATTATTCTGTGGGGCTCAACGTAAAGAGGCCTTAAAACATTTCGTTTCCCGCAAAGCGATGGATATTGACGGCGTGGGAGAAAAACTGATTGAACAATTAATGGAGCGTGAGTTAATCCACACCCCCGCTGACCTCTTTAAGCTTGACCACACCATCTTAATGCGGTTAGAGCGAATGGGCGAGAAATCTGCTCAAAATGCGTTAAACAGCATTGAAAAAGCGAAAAACACCACTCTTCCTCGCTTCTTGTTCTCTTTAGGGATTCGTGAAGTTGGTGAGGCAACCGCATTAAATTTAGCTAACCATTTCGGCAATTTAGAGGCTATCCGCCAAGCGACTTTCGAACAACTAAAAGAGGTACAAGATGTGGGCGAAGTGGTGGCAAACCGTATTGTCAGCTTTTGGCAAGAACCGCATAATGTGGATGTGGTTGAAGATTTGATCGCTCAAGGTGTACATTGGCAAGATGTAGTGAAAACGGAAATTGCCGATAACCCACTGAAAGATAAAAATGTTGTTTTGACAGGTACGCTTACCCAATTAACCCGTGATGACGCCAAAGCCTTATTGCAAAGTCTGGGCTGCAAAGTTTCCGGCTCAGTTTCTGGTAAAACCGATTATTTAATTGCGGGTGAAAAAGCAGGTTCAAAACTCACTAAAGCCCAAGAATTAGGCATTCAAATTTTAAGTGAGCAAGAGTTTATTGAACTCACAACTCATTAATATTAGCGAAATCGGCGCAAAGCGAGTAAAATGCAAGCGGTCGTTTTTCCAGAAAATTTTACAAAGGAATAGAATATGGCAATTTTAGTTACAGGTGGTGCAGGCTATATCGGTTCACATACTGTTGTTGAACTGTTAAACGAAAATCGAGAAATTGTAGTGTTAGATAATCTTTCTAACTCCTCTGAGGTTTCACTTGAACGTGTAAAACAAATTACCGGCAAAAGCGTAAAATTCTATCAAGGCGATATTTTAGATCGTGCAATGTTACGCAAAATTTTTGCTGAAAATCAGATTGAATCAGTCATCCACTTTGCCGGCTTAAAAGCGGTAGGCGAAAGCGTGCGTGAACCACTGCGTTACTATCAAAATAATGTGACAGGTTCTATCGTGTTAGTGGAAGAAATGCTAAAAGCAAATGTAAATACCATTGTATTTAGCTCATCTGCAACTGTTTACGGCGATCCACAAGTGATTCCGATTGTCGAATCTTGTCCGGTTGGCGGTACAACCAACCCTTATGGCACCTCAAAATACATGGTCGAACGCATACTTGAAGATACAGTAAAAGCCTTCCCACAATTAAGTGCGGTAATTTTACGCTACTTCAACCCGGTGGGGGCTCATGAAAGCGGCTTGATTGGTGAAGATCCAAACGGTATTCCAAACAATTTAATGCCGTTTATCAGCCAAGTAGCTGTAGGTAAATTGCCACAGCTTTCTGTCTTTGGTGGTGATTACGATACCCACGACGGCACCGGCGTACGTGATTATATCCACGTGGTCGATTTAGCATTAGGTCATTTAAAAGCCTTAGATAAACACCAAAATGATGCCGGCTTGCATATTTATAATTTAGGCACAGGCACAGGTTATTCGGTATTGGATATGGTAAAAGCCTTTGAAAAAGCGAATGGCATCACTATTCCATATAAAATTGTCGATCGCCGCCCAGGCGATATTGCCGTGTGTTACTCCGCCCCACAAAAAGCCCTTACTGAGCTGGGTTGGAAAACCGAACGTGGCTTGGAACAAATGATGAAAGAAACTTGGAATTGGCAAAAAAATAACCCAAATGGTTATAAGGGCTGATAAAACTCTTCATCTTAACGCATAATGTAAAGAGGTATGGTTAGCTAAAACCATACCTCCTTCTTTTAAAATGATATCGACTAAGGGCGAACGCCTAAGGTGTGGCAAATGGCATAAGTTAACTCACTACGATTTAAAGTGTAGAAATGGAAATCGTCCACCCCTTCACGAGACAACACTTTCACCATATCCATTGCAATACTTGCTGCCACTAAATTACGGGTGGTTTGATCATCATCCAACCCCTCATACATTTTCCCCATCCAACTTGGAATTTTCACATTGGTAACCTTAGCCATTTTTTGTAATTGTTTAAAATTCGTTACCGGCAAAATTCCCGGCACAATTTCACAATCAATCCCAATAGAAGCGCAACGATCACGGAAACGTAAATAACTCTCTACATCAAAGAAAAATTGCGTAATGACATGGTTTGCACCCGCATCAATTTTACGTTTTAAATTCAATAAATCAGCCTGTGCCGATTTTGCTTCAGGGTGAACTTCCGGATAAGCCGCTACGGAAATATCAAAATCCGCCACCGATTTTAATAATGCCACTAAATCAGACGCGTAAAATAGTTCTTTGTTGTAACCTTGCGGCACATCACCACGCAAAGCCACAATACGGCGAATACCGCTATCCCAATAATCTTTAGCAATGACTTTTAATTCTTCCGGGCTGGCATCAATCCCCGTTAAATGTGGAGCGGAAATAATCCCTGTTTTATCTTGAATTGATTTTACAATACTATGGGTCCTATCACGCTCGCCTGAATTAGCACCATAAGTTACTGAAACAAACTTCGGATTTAATCGACTTAATCTATCGATTGACTCCCAAAGCATCGTTTCCATCTTTTCATTTTTAGGCGGAAAAAACTCAAAAGAGATATTAATTTTATGATTAATATCTGCAATATGTTGATTTAATGCATCGATTTGTGTTGCATAATTCATAAGCCAAGCTCCATGTTATTTATTAATATTCCTATAAAAAGATTAGTTGGATTCTATAACAAACAAAATTAAAAAAACAACAACTCCCAAGCTTTTTAGTGATGTTATTATTTTAAGTTAATTATTAAAAATTTTCATAAACTCTCGATTTTTATATTGATTTTATTATTGTATAATGCCCACAAATTACACTAAGGAACTTAAAAATGAACAAAAATTTAATCACAGTAACACTACTTGCCGTGTTGCCAAACCTTGCTTTTACTCAAACAAAGACAACTCAACTAGACGAAGTGAAGGTCTACTCTGCTTATGCTACCCCAATCAATCAAGATAAAACCGCTTCCAGTGTCACAGTGTTAACCGAAAAAGATTTCGCCGCACGCAATGCCACTTATGTGAGTGATGTGTTGAAAACGGTAGCGGGGGTGACTCTTACAGCCAGTGGCGGACGCGGTACATTAACAAACGTATTATTGCGTGGTGCCGATGCTAACCATGCTTCTGTCATCATTGATGGAGTGAAAGTCAATCCTGTCACAGGCTATGGTTTTGATTTTGGTGGCTTAAGCTTAAGTAATATAGAACGTATTGAAGTTTTACGTGGTGAACAATCCGCTTTATGGGGAAGTGATGCAATGGGCGGTGTAATTTACATCACCACTAAAAGCGGCTTATATAAAGATAAACCATTCAATATAGATTTTGATTTAGGTACGGGCTCACAAGGTACTTATGATGCATCAGCAACAATTTCGGGCTACCAAAATGGCTTCTACTACGCTTTACACGGTGATAGCCACCGCGCTCATGGTATTTCAGCCTATAGTACCAATACTTTCCACTATACCGCTGAAAACAGAACAAAAATTAAAACTGGTGGTGCCACTGAGCGAGATAAATTCCATCGTGATAATGCCTCATTACGCTTTGGCTATGATGACGGCAAAAAAGGCGTAGAGCTTTTAAGCTCACATAGTTCACAAAATGCGCATTTTGATAACAGCCTTGCAGAAGAAAAATCCTTCGATGATTATACTCGCACACGTGAAACACTGTTTAAACTCAGCAGTTATTTAGGCACGGCTCAAGAACTTATCAAACAAAAATTCAGTATCAGCCACTTAAAAACAGACAGCGATACATTCAGCTCTTATGCCGGTAGCTACGATGCGAAAAAATTCAACGGTAACTATCAATTAGACATCAATTTTGACCGTGAAGGTGATATTACTCAAGCCGTTAGTGTATTAGCAGATTACCAAAAATCATACTATGACTCATCTTCATACAGTGAAGAAAAAGGTTTAAAAGAGAAAAGTGTGGCAACTGAATATCGCTTATTTAGTGAAGACGATCACAGTCTTAGCCTAAGTGGACGTTATATTGACAGCTCTCAATATGAAAATGCTTTTACCGGTCGAATTGCAGGAGCTTATCGCCTATCTCCGAATTTCCGCTTACACGCAAGTTTTGGTACAGCAATTCAAAACCCAACAATGACTGAATACTACGGTTGGAACGGTAAATATGTGGCAAATCCAAACTTAAAAGCGGAGAAAAGCAAAGGTGGCGATGCCGGTGTTTTAATCGAAAGTTCAGATAAACGTCATAGCTTTGATTTAACCTATTTCGCCCGCAATGTGAGTAATTTTATCAGCAGCCGAACTGTAAGCTGTGTAGTAAATGTCTGTGTTTCACAAGCTACAAATCTTGATGGCACAACCAAAATCAAGGGGGCGGAAGCAGCTTATAACAGCAAAATTACCGACAACCTAAGCAGCTTTGCTAATTATACTTTTACTAGAGTAAAAGACAATCAAGGAGTTGAAGTCATTCGCCGCCCGAAACACACAGCTAACTTTGGTCTAGCCTATCAAATCAGCGAAAAATTAGGTTCTAACGTAAGCTTATCTTATGTGGGTAAACGTGTAGATACTTATTTTGATGAAGTAACTTACGCCGCCTCTCGCGTTAAGCTACCTGCTTACACAGTGGTAAATGTCGGCGTAAACTACCAACTAAGCCAAAATCTGAATATTTATGCAAATTTGAATAACCTATTCAATAAAAAATATGAGCAAACTCTCGGCTATGGTCAGCCAGAGCGTAATGTCTATGTTGGATTAAAAGGTTCATTCTAACTAAAAACGGGCGGGTTAAAACCCGCCCCTACTTTGGGCATTCCCAATATCTATGCAAAAAACAGCCAAAATTCTGACCGCACTTTTTCTTACCGCCACCGCACAAGCCGAGCAATTTATCTCGCTCAATTTGTGTAGCGACCGCCTGCTGCTGGAACTTGCCGAACCGCAGCAAATTGCGGCACAATCCATCTATTCCAATAACCCGAAAATGATGTTGGATAAGCTGAATTTAGACAAACCGCGCCTCAAGCCCGAACTGCCGGCATTATTGCCCTATGCGGATAAAACCATTCTCGTCAATACGCTGTTCTACCCTGAGCTTGCTCGGCGTTTGAGCGAATTCGGTTTTAAGGTTGTGCCACTTAACGATAACCCGAAAACGGCAGAAGAGCTGTTTGCTCTGATTTTACAGCTTGGCGAACTAACCCAAAATCAAGCTAAAGCGGAAGCCTTAGTCGCAAAACTGCGTTTGCAAAAAATTCCCGAAAAACGACCGCTTGCCGAAACCGTGATTCTCTCCGAAACAGGGGTGGCGGATATGCACCAGCCACAATACCAAACTTTGCTGGCGCTGCTCGGGTTAGAGCCGGTCAAAATTCCACTTCCAGAACGGAATTTTTCCTTGGAAAAGCTAATTCAAAGCCAACCGCACCAGCTCATTCAACTCACCGACAATAAAAGCTACAACGCCCAAGCCGAGTGGCTTCACCACCCGATTTTGCAAAAAATCTTCAAAAGCCGACCGCTTGTATCACTTCCGATGAAATACACCTACTGCTTCGACCACGGTGTGTGGCAGGGGGCAGAGTTGATTGAACAACAATTTCATCGTACTTCTACGCCTTAACGACCGACAATTCCAAATTCAATGCGTGAATAATCTTGCGGATCGTCTCAAAACGGGGCTTGCTGCTGGAAAGGCTTTGATACAAACTTTCACGCCCAATCCCCGCTTTTTTTGCCAACTCATTCATCCCTTTAGCGCGTGCTACCGTATTCAAGGCTTGAATAAACTCCTCGTCTGTGCCGTCTTTCAAGGTTTCGGCAAGGTAAAGTGCGATAAGCTCGTCATTGGTGAGATATTCTGCGGCATCGAATTCCGTGATGCCGTATTTTTCAACCATTTCGAGTGGAAAGTGACTCATAGTTTTCTCCTCTATACTTCTTCATTTCGTCTAAAAGTGTCCTTGCTTTGGTAATATCATTTTGTTGTGAGCTTTTATCTCCGCCATTTAATAGAAAATAAATGGTGGTATCTATTTGCGTATAATAAATACGATAACCTTTGCCACTGTCAATCCGCAGTTCGGATATACCGCCACCAAGCATTTTGTGGTCGCCAAGATTACCTTGTTTAGCTCGCTCAATCCGTTTTGTGATCATAATCCGAGCGATAGGATCTTTAAGCACTTTTAGCCATTGCTTAAAAATATCAGTCTGTTTGATGACGTACATTCTACCCCCAATTTGTAAGGTTTTAAATACAAAAATAATGCTGTTGTAGGAATATAACAAACGCGGCAAAGCAGGGCACTGAGCAAAACCGATTTTCTCGACTGTGATCGCAAAAACAGATTTTCCAGCTTGACTTTATGGCTATGCTATAATTTGCATGTTTTTAGATGAGAGAGGAAAATGAATAAACTGAATGTCTTTCTGCTAGGGCTATTGGTGCTGATTTGTGCCTTCGCCGCCAACTACCAACTCAGCGACTTTGCTTCGCTCAAAAACAGCGAAGGTGTGCTAACCGATATGCGATCTTTGGTGTTGCTTGAAATCCGCTTGCCGCGCATTGCTCTTGCGGTGCTGACAGGGGCGAGTTTGGCGTTGGCAGGTAATGCGATGCAGGGTGTATTCCAAAACCCGCTGGCAAGCCCCGGCTTGCTCGGTAGTAGTGCGGGAGCGACGGCGGCGAGTGTGTTTATGCTCTATTACCTTTCCGTGCCGTTTGGCTGGCTGTTGTTGGGTGGAATGACGGGGGCGTTGGCGAGCTTTTTGTTGGTCTGGTTTATTGCCAAAAATCATGGCACCACGATGATGATTTTAAGCGGTGTGGCGGTGAATTTGCTGCTCGGCTCAGCGATTACGCTCCTGCTTTCCAATGCCGAAAGCCCGTGGGCATTGGCGGAGCTTTACCGCTGGCTACAAGGCTCGCTGGTTTGGGCAAGATTAGATTCGGTGCTGATGTCGCTGCCGTTTCTCGCACTGGGCATCGCTTGCCTTTATGCCACCCGACGCTACCTTGATGTGCTGACCTTCGGCGAAGAGACCGCCGCGACAATGGGCGTGAACTTGCCGCGTAGCTCTTTTCTCGTCAGTCTTGGCGTGGCATTACTGCTCGGGGCAACTATTCCACAAACCGGCACCATTGGTTTTATCGGCTTAATCGCCCCACACCTTGCCCGACTTTGGTTGAAAAAGCCGCCGTCGCAACTCTATCTGCCGAATGCATTGATTGGGGCATTGCTGTTGCTAACCGCCGATCTTGTGGTGCAATTTGTGCCGTTTTTCTCTAATATCTACATCGGCACGCTCACTGCCTTGCTCGGCGCACCGTTTTTGATTTGGATTTTATTGACAGAACAGCGAAAATTATCCTAAAAATCATAAGGGCGGGTTGTAACCCTCCCAAATAAATGTTTGGAGAAGCAGGAGGGTTAAAACCCTCCCCTACAAAATATCATGATAAAAATTGAAGATCTCACGTTATCTTATGGCATCAAAAATCTTTCGTGCGTTCTGCCGCAAGGAAAACTGATCGGCATTTTAGGGGCAAACGGGGCGGGTAAATCTAGCCTATTAAAAGCGATGGCGGGGATTTTACCACCTACAAGCGGTCAAATTTGGCTGGGAAATTGCAAAATCGGCGAACTTAGCCCTCAACAGAGGAGCGGAAAACTCGCTTATCTTGCCCAAAATTTGCCGGTGGCGTGGCAGCTTTCTGCCTACGAAGTGATTGCCCTAGGCTTGGCAAAACCACTTCCGACACAGGTAGAACAGGAGAAAGTGCGGTCAGTCGCCGAGAAGTTTTCAATTCAGCATCTGCTTGACAAACCTTACCAACAGCTCTCAGGCGGTGAAAAAACGCGAGTACATCTCGCCCGTTGTTGCATTAAAAACGCCTCGATTTTGCTCGCCGATGAGCCGATTGCCGCGCTCGACCCCTATTACCAAATTGACATAATGCAGCGCCTTAAAGCTCTTACACCGCAACAAACCTGTGTGGTGGTCATTCATCACCTATCGCTTGCCTACCGTTTTTGTGATGAAATTATTCTGCTCAAAGACGGCAATTTACTCGCTAACGGCAGTACGCAAGCGGTCATAAACGCTGAAAATCTTGCAAAGGCGTTTGGCATTAAGGCTGAAATGGATGGTGAGAAACGGGAAATGTGGAGGATTGAGAAGTTGGCATAGGGAGGGTAAGCCTCCATTGCTGTTAGCCCTGACGGCACTCCAACCAAGGTACTTGTGTGCCGTTGAGATTTCGATAGTAAGTCGAGCTATGCTCGCGGGCGATTAAATCAATATAGCTGCCGTCAATCGGTTGATAGGAACGGTAGCTCACTTCAAACTTATTGCCACCTAATGTGCGATTTTGTAGATGATCAAACGGCTCGGCTTTACCACCGTCTAGCTGAAAATAAATACCAAAATTTTCTTGCTTACGGCTTTCACGCGATAGCGGAAAATAGGTCGCCAAAAACGAGGTTTCGCCCGTAGTGAGGTTGTTACAGTAATAATTGTAGCGTTTGTAATTCGCGGTATTATTCAATTCCGCCTGGCTGATATTTGCTTTCAAATACCCTACCTGTGCCGATTTCTTTTGAACAGTCGGCGTACAGCCAAATAAGCCGGCAACAGTTGCAGTGAGTAAAATAAGTTTAAATTTAGACATAAAAATTTTCCTAAAATAGGGTTAAAAACAAAGGTTATGATAGCGGCATTTGAGCTGGGTGCAAGCAGTCTGTCTTGTTAGAAAGTTTGCAAAGTTTTTGTGGCAGAGCATGTTAATTCATTTAGAATTTTTAATTACTCCGCAGCATAACCATTTGAAGGTAGCTCATCGCTATCTAAATAAGCTTTGCCGTTTTTAGCGACAAGGCGGTTTGTACAAAACCATTCCACAACGAGTGGGTAGTAACGATGTTCTTGCTCCACCACTCTCGCCTGTACCTCTTCCACACTATCTTCAGGGTAAATCGGCACTTTGGCTTGTAATACGATTGCACCGGCATCCACCTCTTCGTTCACAAAATGAATTGTCATTCCGTGTTCAGTTTCGCCCGCATCAAGTGCTCTCTCATAGGTGTTTAAGCCCGGATATTTAGGTAATAGAGAGGGGTGAATATTTAAAATTTTGCCGTCAAAACGCTGCGTAAATTCAGGGGTGAGAATCTTCATATAGCCGGCGAGTACAATCAATTCCGATCCCAATTTTTCAATTTGTTCGGCAATAGCTAAATCCATTGCTAAATTGCTTTCATAATCCTTACGGGAAAACACAAAGGTTGGAATACCGGCTTGCTCTGCCCTAACCAAACCATATACGTCAGCTTTATTGCAAATTACACCACAAATTTGACCGCTTATTTTGCCTGCTTTTTGGGCATCAATAATAGCTTGCAAATTAGAACCATTTCCTGAAATTAATACGACGAATTTTTTCATTTTATTGCTTATTTTGACATTAATAATTAGCTATATTATGCCTTGAATCATAAGGTCCGTACAGAGAATAAAGCAATCTTTAATAAGAAAGAAACTGACTTAATAATAAAATAGAATCTTTGAGAAGTATGGCTGGGGTACTAGGATTCGAACCTAGGGATGCCGAGATCAAAACCCGGTGCCTTACCGCTTGGCGATACCCCAAAAGAAAAAAACTAACTTAACGTTAGCTTGTGATTAAGACTTGAAAAGTTGAAAATTAAGTGGCTGGGGTACTAGGATTCGAACCTAGGGATGCCGAGATCAAAACCCGGTGCCTTACCGCTTGGCGATACCCCAACACTAATTTTGTTAATCGATAAATGGTGCGGGACGAGGGACTTGAACCCACACACCTCGCGGCGCCAGAACCTAAATCTGGTGCGTCTACCAATTTCGCCAGTCCCGCAATGGTGGCTACAGCGAGATTCGAACTTGCGACCCCAACATTATGAGTGTTGTGCTCTAACCAGCTGAGCTATGTAGCCATTTGCGTTCACCATATCGGTCAACGGTGTGCATTATGCTGATTTTAGAGCTTCTCGTCAAATACTTTTTCAAAAAAAAATGATTTTTTGATTCGCTTGAGTAGATATTCATCATTTTGATGTAAATCTAACATTTTTTGTTTATAAAATAATAAGTTATCTTTGGTTATTTTCCAGTTTGCATTTCATCTTTTAGTTGCGTAAGAACCGGTTCAACATCAGGGAATTTATCCTCCCATAACGCAAACGCAAAAGCTGCCTGCCCGACTAACATCCCTAAACCGTCTTGGCACTGTGTAGCACCACAGCTTCTAGCATAATTGAGGAAAGGAGTCCACATATCTAGCGCATATTGCATATCATAAATTTTCGCCGAAGTGAGTAAAGCAGGCGGTAACTCCACAAATCCTCCCTGTAAACCAAGTGAAGTCGCATTAATAATTAAGTCAAACGTTTGGTTTTCTAGCTGCTCAAAACAAGCGGTCTGAATTTTGCCAAATTTTGCAAATTTTTCGACTAAAATAACCGCTTTATCATGGGTTCGATTATAAAGTGTGATATCTAAGCCGGCTTTGAGTAGCGGTAATAACACCCCTTTAGTCGCCCCACCTGCGCCTAGTATTAAGGTTTTCTGCCCTGATTGTAACCAACCTAGTCGCTCCAAATCTGATGCTAAACCTTCTCCATCGGTATTATCAGCATATAATCGACCATCTTCTAATCGTTTTAAGGTATTACACGCCTCAGCTAATAGGCAGCTTTCACTATGTTCATCAGCTAATTTAAAGGCTCGTTCTTTAAAAGGTGCAGTAATGTTGCAACCTTTCGCACCTTGAGCAAAAAATACTTTTAGCTGTTGCTCAAACTCAATTTCATCGCCCAATTTCGCTAAATATTCGATATTTTTTTTGGTTTGTAAGCCAAATAATTGATGAATACGAGGCGATTTACTCTGTGCAATCGGGTTCCCCCATACAGCATATTGGTTCATTGGTTATCCTTGTCTAAAAATCTGTTGGCTAAATATATCTCGAATTTCAGAGGGGTTTTCTCTTTCAAAAGTTGGGGCATTTAATACCGGAAACGCATCACCAAATTGCTTTTTTACCTCTAAAGCCGTTCTACATGGAGGAAGTCCGCTCAAATTAGCACTGGTAGAAGTGAGTGCAAAACCGGTTGCTTCACATAATTCAACAACTGCAGGAAGATTGCATAGGCGTACTGCAATAGAATCAAATTTTCCTCGTAAATAAGCCGGCACACTTTCCTTTGCCGGCACAACCCAAGTTATCGCTTGCTCCCCAACCTGAACTAATTGCTGCCAAGCAGATTCATTCATTTTGCTCTCATCAATGTAAGGTAATAAATAACTTAAGTTAGAAGCCAGTAAAATAAGCCCTTTTTCCTCCGGGCGTTGTTTAAGCTGCAGTAATTTTCGAACCGCTTTTTCACTTTGCGGATTGCAGCCTAAACCAAATACTGCCTCTGTTGGGTAAGCAACAACTTCTTCTTGTTTTAATTGATTAACAATGTCTAAAAAATTATTCATTAGGTTTTATTTCTGTTTGATGCAAGCACTCTTTATTAGCGCAAATATAGATTTGTTTACCACGTACTTTTTTGATAATAGCTAATTCGCAACCGCATTCGCTACATTGCTGTTTAATCGGTTTGCTCGCTAGCGTAAATTTACATTCGGGAAAGCCGGCACAACCATAAAATGTTTTTCCAAAACGCCCTCGTCTTGCCACTAATTTATGCGTTTTACACTCCGGACAATCTAATTCTTCTTCAACTTCACTCTCTTCTTGCACAATAAAGTGACATTCCGGATAATTGCTACAACCAATAAAAATACCATAGTTACCTTGTTTTAACTGCAGCTTTCCAGCGCATTCGGGGCAAAGTTCGTCTAACTCTTTGATAATATGGCTGGCGTGATGTAAAGGTTTAATATAATCGCATTCAGGGTAAGACGAACAGCCTAAAAAAAGCCCTTTTTTACCCTGTTTCAGTTGCAAAGCAGAACCACACTCCGGGCATTTTTCCGTCTGTTTAGTAGATTTAAAAAGTGCCATATTTTTCATTCACAAACAATAAAAACTTAAATAAGTTGGTAGTGAATCATAAAAAATTCATTATCGTTTGGATAAATTGCTCGAATTACTTCTTTAAGTTGTTCCAAGCTCATATTTTCTTGCAAAGCATGCTGTTCATTGAGTTCATCATAGTTAATCGGCGTGACGGAAAGCACTTTAATACGTGCAAAAAAGCGATCTGTTTCATTAGTAAAAACATCTAACTCTTGATTCGGACGAAAGTAGGACTCCGCTTTATCTCGAATCGTAATGGTTTTTTTACCACTTAAAATATCTGTTTCAAATCGGCTAAAAAAAGTAATTTTATTCATATTCATTGTAATCAATATCCATTAAATGGCTAAAATGATCGTTGTAAAAACCTCGGCTAACCATAAATCGCCACATTTTTTGCTTGGCTTTGAGATCCCTCTCAAGCGGTCGTTTTTTCTCAAAAATTTGCTCAGCCAATGCAAACCAATCAACCTCTGCATTTTCTAATTCTTGGTTGATTAACCAATCTTTGATACCTTTTAGCTTTAATTCTTGCTTTAAACGTCGAGGTCCAATGCCTTGCGATGAGCGGTAACGAATGAAAGTCACACAAAAACGTTCATCACTTTGCCAACGATTTGCTTGAGCTTTTGCAAGTGCTTCATCAATTTCTTCCAGCGAATATTCTTTCTGCTTTAGCTTTTGTCTGAGCTCATTCTCGCTATAATCCCGTTTGGAAAGTAAATATAGCAGATAATTTACTGCTGTATACTTATTTGTTTTAGCTGTAGTTTCTGATATCGTCATATTGTCTAAATAAAAATGCGATTTCCACATTAAGAGGAAACCGCACTTATTTTAATTAATTATAGTTCTTCGTCATTAAATTCTTCATCAATATCTGCACTGTCTTCAGCATCTGATTTACTTGCAGTTAAATTTGGCGAGCTAATTAATGAAGCACGAATTTCCTGCTCAATTTTCTCTGCTACTTCAGGATGCTCTTTTAGCCATTTAATCGCATTATTTTTACCTTGACCGATTTTATCGCCGTCATAGGAAAACCATGCACCGGCCTTTTTAATAAAACCATTTGCTTCAGCAAGAATTAATAATTCATTCATACGCGAGATACCCTCACCGTACATAATATCGAATTGGACTTCGCGGAATGGCGGAGCAACCTTGTTTTTAACTACTTTCACTTTGGTTTCACTACCAATCACTTCATCACCATCTTTTACCACACCGCTGCGGCGGATATCTAAACGAACAGAAGCATAGAATTTAAGTGCATTACCGCCTGTGGTGGTTTCAGGGTTACCAAACATTACACCGATTTTCATACGGATTTGGTTGATAAACACAACCAAACAGTTAGTTGCTTTAATATTAGCCGTTAATTTACGTAATGCTTGAGACATTAAACGAGCCTGCAATCCCATGTGCGAATCACCCATATCGCCTTCAATTTCAGCTTTTGGCGTAAGTGCTGCCACAGAGTCTACAATAATCACATCAACTGCACCGGAACGTACTAGTGCATCACAAATTTCCAAGGCTTGTTCCCCGTTATCCGGCTGAGAAATTAATAAAGCGTCAGTATCTACCCCTAATTTACGTGCATAAATAGGATCTAGCGCGTGTTCTGCATCAATAAAAGCACAAGTTTTTCCCGTTTTTTGTGCTTCAGCTACAACAGATAACGTTAGTGTGGTTTTACCTGAAGATTCCGGGCCATAAATTTCAACAATACGCCCCATCGGTAATCCACCAATGCCAAGTGCGGCATCTAACCCAATAGAACCGGTTGAAACTGCTTCAATATCCAGTGCTTGAGTATCACCCAAGCGCATAATTGATCCTTTACCAAATTGCTTTTCAATTTGGGCTAAGGCTGCTGCTAACGCCTTTTCCTTTTGATCCGGATCAGTTTGCTTTACTGCCGCATTCTTTTGGTTTTTTTTATCTACCGCCATAATTTATCCTTTATACGATTATTGGGTTAAAGCAGCCCTAAGCCGCCAAAAATAACTGCGCATTATTATAGTGTTTATTTATACAGTTTCAAGCACTTTTTTTACGAATTTCGATCTACATCACAAAAATCAATTTGAGAAATTGCCAATGCCCTTTCTTCATCAAACGGATTTAAGGCATTAATCAGCATCACCTTTTCATAAAGTGGCAAATCGGCTTTTTTAATTTGTGTTAAAACCACTTTTTGTTGTTCAAGCAATCGGGTTAACTGTGTACCTTTGAGCAAATAATTTGCAGGGCTATACCAAATACCTTGCTTCAAGAAGAGCAAATTACCGATAGAACAATCGCTTACATTACCATTGTTGATAATAATCACCTCTTCATTTTGCAAAATATTGAGCAAATCAAACCGCTTGCGATCGCTGTATTTCAAGCTGTAGTCCCAATTTTCCACTTCCACACAGCGGAATTGTTGAATCTGTTTCGGGTCATAAGGAAAAAATTTCACCTCAAACTGCTCGGCGTTGTAATCAATACGGCAACGTATTTTCCCGTGTTGAAATTCTGTTGGAATATGCAAAATTTGGGCTAACGAAAAAGTTGGCTTACGTCCGAAAAAGGCGCTGACCGCTTGCTCAAAGCGTTGTTGATGATAGGGCAAATTTTGAATCTGCCCGTCAATAATCGAGAGGGTTTCAAACAGCGGAAATCGGCACATAGACTTTCTCTAAAATTTCGTTATATTCCTGTTCCAACACGCTTTGTGAGGTAATACCGCCGCCACTGCGAAACACTAAACCGTTTTCGGTTTGCTCAATGTAACGAATTGCCACCGCACTTTCTAAACTTTCGCCGTCAAAATAGCCGAAAATACCCGTGTAGTACCCACGCTTGCCTCGTTCTGCCTGCTGAATAATGGAAACCGTTTTCTCTTTTGGCGCTCCACTAATTGAGCCGGCTGGTAATAAAGCAGCTAAAATTGCTCCTATATTTTCTTGCCAATTTTCAGCAAGTTCACCACAGATCTCGGAACTTGTCTGCAAAATCGCCCCGCGATGGGTGTGTACCTTCTCCGCATAACGATATTTTGTAACCTCAATATTTTTAGCAACTAAGGCGAGATCGTTCCGGATCAAATCTACAATAGTATTATGTTCGGTAAACTCTTTTTCAGAATCCATTAATTTCTGCTCAGCATTTTCTTCGCTCGCATTAATCGTTCCTTTCATCGGGTAAGAAAAAATGCGGTTCTGCTCAATTCGCACAAAGCATTCAGGCGAGAAGCAGACAAATTGATCTTGCAGATAACATTTATATTTTGCCTTGCTACTTGTAAAAATCTCCGCTAATGAATAATTGGTTTCAATGGCTGTTGGATAGCTTAAATTCAGCAAATAGCTATTACCGGCTTGAATTTCTTTCTTAACTAATTCAAAGCCTGCTTGATATTCAGCAAAAGTAATTGGATTTACTAAAAATTCAAAAGATTTAGCCACTTTTTCAAAGGTTTTTTCTGAATTCGATTTGCAAAAAAACTCAAAAAAAAGACCGCTTGTATGAGCCTCTTCGAGCGGAAAAATAAGCGGCTTTTCCTGCTCAAAATCAATTAAGAAGAAAAAAGGACGTTTCGCTCGCCCATATTGATTGGCTTTGTCTATAAAATCTTGCATAAAACTGAAATGCTTAATATTGGAAAGCTCTGTTATAATGCAAAGTAATAGTTTTGAAAAGCATTTTTTGAAAAAGGTTTTACCGATGAACACATCACTTAATATTGATGAAATTTGGCTTTATATCGCTCTTGCAATTTGCGTGATAATAGGGATTTATCTATTTTTCTTGAAATCACGTTATCAGCGAGATGCTTATGAATTAAACCAAGATCTCGACATAATCACCGCAAAATCCGAGCAAATTCAACAAAAGTATGAGGTTTTAGCCCAAGAAAAACATCAGCTGGAACAGTGGGCGGTACAACAACAAACGAAATATGAAGCCGTAAGCGAACGCTTGAGTGAAAGAGATGCTCAGCTACAACGTTTTCAACAAAAAATCGAGCTTGCCGAGCAACAAGAAAACCAGCTGGAACGCTATATTAATGAACTGAAAGAACGCATTGGTTCGGCACAAGCGAAAGCCGAAAGTTTGGAAGAACAATTGCAATTTAGCCAAAGTTCGCTTTCTCATAAAGAGCAGGAAAATCAGTCGTTATTTGGGCGATTAAACGAGGTACAAAACGAGCTGACCGAATTACGCACCACTTTATGCGAAAAACAGGCGAATTTTGAGCAGCAACAACGCAATTTTGTGGAAGTTAAACAACAGCTGAATATAGAATTCCAAAATTTGGCACAACAAATTTTGGACGAAAAAAGTAAGCGATTTAGCGAAACCAATCAAAGCTCGCTTGAAGCCCTACTCAAGCCGTTTAAAGAACAAATTGAAGGCTTTCAAAAACGAGTGAATGAGGTGCATAGTGAATCGCTCAAAGGCTCGGCGAATTTAGAGGCAGAAATCAAACGTGTGCTGCAAATTGGCGTATCGATGTCAGAAGAGGCACAAAACCTTGCCACCGCCTTAAAAGGTAACAATAAAATTGCCGGCAACTGGGGTGAAGTGCAACTGGAAAGTGCGTTGCAATCCGCCGGCTTATTGGCAGGTGAGCATTATCAGGCACAAGAGAGTTTTCGAGATGAAGAAGGGCGACGTTTCGCCCCCGATTTTGTCGTACATCTACCCGACCAAAAACATCTGATTATTGACAGCAAAGTGTCGTTAGTGGCGTACGATCAAGCGGTCAGATCCGAAGAAAATTTTGCAATTTCCCAAGCGTTAGACGAACATTGCCGTTCATTGAGAAATCATATCGAGGGACTTTCCAAGAAAAATTATAGTGCCCTGTTAGGTGTAAAAAGCCCTGATTTTGTGCTGATGTTTGTGCCGATTGAGCCGGCATATATTGAAGCGATGAAACACGATCCGCAACTCTTTAACTTTGGCTACGAACGCAACGTGATTTTGGTTTCCTACACCACGCTAATGCCGATTTTACGCACTGTGGCGAACTTATGGCGAATTGAGAGAGGGAATACGGAAGCTCGGGAAATCAGCGAAAAAGCGGGTGAAATTTATAACCAAGTGTGTGCGGTGGCCGATCGTTTAGCGAAATTAGGCAATACGCTGAACACAGCCAATAATCAATATAATCAAACAGTTACCTCACTCGTTGGGCGACAAGGCTTAATCGGCAAAGTGGAACGTTTTCAACATCTTTCCAGTAAAGCCAGCCAAATAATGCCGCAGGTGGAATTGTTGGAAAACGAAGCAGACACGATAAAACTAGAAATGGTGTCTAGGGAATTATTGGAAGAATAGTCAAATCTCGCCTCATCTAGTAAATAAGCTTTATCTGGCTATTTAGTGATAGAAGAAAGATGGGTTAAATATTTATAGCGATCTAGTCCCCCTCTTTAGACAAAGAGGGGCTAGGGGAGATTTGAAAAAAATTACATAAAACAAAATGAACAAAAAATTACTTATCATCGACAATCACGACTCTTTTACATTCAACTTGGTGGATTTACTTCGCAAAATCCATATTCCAACCAAAGTGGTATTGGTGGAAGAGCTAAACCTAGACGAAGTGGAACAATTCAGCCATATTTTGATTTCGCCCGGTCCTGACGTACCGAGGGCTTACCCAAAAACCTTTACGATGTTGGAACGCTATCATCAAAGCAAGTCTATTTTAGGCGTGTGCTTGGGGCATCAAACAATTTGCGAATTTTTTGGTGGCACTTTGTATAACCTGCAAAATGTCCGACACGGGCAACAACGCACCTTAAGCCAAATTGAGCAGAACCCGATTTTCAACGGCTTACCCGCCCAATTTCAGGTGGGCTTGTACCATTCTTGGGGCATTTTGCAAAATTCTTTGGAAAATACACCGCTTGTTGCCACCGCTGTTTGCGACCAAAATGTGTTGATGGCGTTCAAACATCGGAATTTGCCGATTTATGGTGTGCAATTCCACCCTGAATCCTTTATCACCGAATATGGGCTTCAAATTTTGCAAAATTGGCTGGCGAATTAAACAAGATTTTCAGCCGAAAATCCGCTATAATCTGCGGTTATTTACCTTATTTCAAAACAAACGAGAACAGCTTTAAAAAATGAAAGATTCCATCATTAATAAATTAGAAAGTTTAAGTGAACGCCACGAAGAATTACAGGCACTTTTAGGTGATGCGTCGGTCATTGCCGATCAAGAAAAATTCCGTGCCTATTCCAAAGAATATTCCCAATTAGAAGAAGTGGTCGGCACTTTCAATCGCTGGAAAAAACTCAATAACGATATCGAAGAAGCTCAATTACTGCTTGATGATCCAGATATGAAAGATATGGCAGCGGAAGAAATTGCTGAAAACAAAGCTGAAATTGAGAACCTTGAACAACATTTACAAATTTTATTGCTGCCGAAAGATCCGAACGATGAATACAATGCCTTCTTAGAAATCCGTGCCGGTACAGGTGGCGATGAAGCGGGAATTTTTGCTGGCGATTTATATCGTATGTACAGCCGCTATGCTGAAAGTAAACGCTGGAGAATTGAGGAAATGTCCGCAAACGAAAGCGAACAAGGCGGATACAAAGAGATTATCGTCAAAATCAGCGGCGAAGGTGTTTACGGACAGCTTAAATTTGAATCGGGCGGTCATCGTGTGCAACGTGTGCCGAAAACCGAATCACAAGGGCGTATTCACACCTCAGCCTGTACGGTTGCGGTAATGCCGGAACTGCCGGAAAGCGAAATGCCGGAAATTAATCCGTCTGATCTGCGTATTGATACTTACCGCTCATCGGGTGCAGGCGGTCAGCACGTTAATACCACTGACTCTGCTGTGCGTATTACCCATATTCCAACCGGAATTGTGGTGGAGTGCCAAGACGAACGTTCGCAACACAAAAATAAAGCTAAGGCGATGGCAGTGCTTGCTTCTCGCATCGTGCAAGTGGAACAAGAACGCCAAGCGGCAGAACAGGCTGACACCCGCCGTAACTTACTCGGCTCGGGCGACCGCTCGGATAAAATCCGCACCTATAACTATCCGCAAGGACGTGTAACCGACCACCGTATCAACCTGACGGTTTACCGTTTAGATGAAGTAATGAACGGTAAAATTGATGAATTAATCCAGCCGATTATTACTGAATATCAAGCAGATCAGTTAGCAGCATTGTCGGATCAAAATTAAATTACAAGCGGTCAGATTTTGCATAATTTTTGTAAAATTTGACCGCTTGTGGACTACATAAAGAGGAATTTCAATATGAAAAAAATATTATTAGCCATAACGACTACTCTACTTGCTGCTTGTAACAGCTTTATTAACTCAAGCCCTGCGGTAAAAAACGAAGTCATTACACCAACTACCGAGCATTTTGTTGGAGAGTGGGAATGTGCGATGAATGGCGTTGCGGCAACAACCAATAAAGTGAAATTAGGCAAAGATGGCAAAGCGAACTATCTTGGAAATGTAACGCTCCCTGCTGAAAACCCAATCTTTAACTATGCTCTTGAGCGTTCAGGCAGCTGGAAATTTGCAGATAACACCTTAACTTATAACTTTACCCAAAGCAAAGTTTCTCGTGCTCACGCGGATGAAGTTCAAGCTAATTTACAAGCAAACCAAGAGTTACAAAGTTTAGAGCAACAATATTTTGATGCATTAAACCAACAAACAAAAAAAGCAGGAAAAACCAAAGTAAGCCTTGCCGTAAGTAACTTTACGACCAAAGCATTTAGCATCGAACAGAAAGTTGCTGAAACTGTACGTTCAGGGAATTGTGTAGGGGTTTTATAATTTACTATTCTAAATTGAGAATAGATCGATTTTTTAGCATATATTAATATGGAACCTAATTTCTCTTATCAATGGCAATTTGGCATAAAACCTAATACCTTAGCCAATCTCGTGGTTGCGGGTAGAAAGACTGCAACTTGTTCAGGTTATTGCTTTTATGCGTTAGAAAATCAACCGCTTCCACAAAAAGGTGAAAAACACATTGTATTAGACAGCCAAAATCAAGCTGTCGTGTGTATTCAACTGGAGGAAGTCTTCATTGAACGCTTTAATGAAGTCACAGAAGAGTTTGCCCTTGCCGAAGGAGAAGGCGACTATCAATCTTGGAAAATTGCCCACCGCGATTTTTTTAAAGGGGAACTTGACAAGGAGATTGATGAACACTTTGAAGTAGTTTGTGAACGGTTTTATGCAGTAAATATTTTCCCCAAAACTTACGCAGAATGGCTCACCTTTGCTGAACAAACATTGCTTGAAAATGCCGAAAACAACCCTTTTTTAGATGCCAAATTCGATGCAAATTTGCTCCTACAAGCGGTTACAAAACGCACAAAATCAGCAATTTTTGCGTTTAGCGAAACTATCTTAACCGAAAATGAGCTAAAACAACTTGCCGAATACTTAGCAAGACGTGCAAACGGTGAACCAATGGCGTATATTTTGGGCGAACGGGAATTTTGGTCGTTGCCGTTGAAAGTGTCCTCCGCAACACTTATTCCCCGACCTGATACCGAGCGTTTGGTGGAATTAGCATTAGATTGGGCTCACAAGCGGTTAGAAAAACAAAAAAACTTGCAAATTTTAGATTTAGGCACCGGCACAGGGGCAATTGCGTTGGCAATGGCGAGCGAGTTAGGCGATAAAGCCGATATTATCGGTGTGGATTTTCAGCCTGAGGCGGTCAAACTTG
Organism: Mannheimia granulomatis; assembly: GCF_013377255.1. NCBI lineage: Bacteria > Pseudomonadati > Pseudomonadota > Gammaproteobacteria > Pasteurellales > Pasteurellaceae > Mannheimia > Mannheimia granulomatis. The sequence goes on along the minus strand of NZ_CP016614.1, from coordinate 621,035 downwards.
CGGAAGAAAATCGCCAAACTCTTGGCTTTGATAATGTCCGATTTTTACAGAGTGATTGGTTTTCTGCGATTAAAAATCAGCAGTTTGACTTGATTTTGTCGAATCCACCCTATATTGATGAAAATGATGAAAATTTAACAGTTGGCGATGTGCGTTTTGAACCTTTAACCGCATTAGTTGCCGATAACAATGGCTTGAGCGATTTGCAAAAAATTATCGAAAATGCACCGCTTCACTTAAAGCCACAAGGGGCATTAATGTTGGAACATGGTTGGCAACAAGCTGAAATGGTACGAAATTTATTTAATTTAACCCTGTGGGAAGCCCTTGAAACATTACAAGATTATGGCGGTAATGACAGAGTGACTAAAGCAGTTTTAAAAGAATAAAAGGCAGGAAATGGACGATATTATTCAAGAATTATTAAGAGAGCTGGAAGAACCAAAAATTACGATTAGTGAAGTGGAATTAAAAAAATATCTTTATCGTGAAATTTTGCGACTCACTACACTTATTGATAGTAATGTACGCGAGCAGCAAGTGTTTGGGCAGATGTCTGCCTTAGTAAAAAAAGCTCGTTATAATGTCAATGGCGAAACAGATGAAGAGCGTATTAATCAACTTCTGACTTTAGTTTATCAAGAGTGGGGCTTCAGCTGCTATTATGAAGATTATTTCCATACGGAAAATTTATTGTTAAATCAAGTAATCCGCAAAAAACGTGGAATGCCTGTGTCACTGGGTTCAATTGTGCTTTATTTAGCCTCAGTGTTAGATTTACCACTCTATCCGGTAAATTTCCCAACCCAGCTGATTTTACGAGCTGAAATCCGTCAACCGAACGGAGCAACCAAAGTTCGTTTTATCAACCCTTGGAACGGCGAATTTTTAACAATTGAAATGCTAAATAAATGGCTAGAGGGCGAATTAGGCTTTGGCTCTGAAGTCACTCCCGATCTTTTAAAACGAGCGAATATGACCGAGTTATTAGAACGCATCGAAACCGTGTTTAAAATGGCACTCACCCGAGAAGGAAAATACGAAGAAACGCTACGCTTAATTGAATACCGCCTAGCCTTTAGCCCGGAGGATCCATACGAGATTCGTGATCGAGGTATGGTGTTAGCAAGTATGGATTGCTACCAAGCAGCCTTAGAAGATATTAATTATTTTATCGACCAATGTCCTGAAGATCCATCTACAGAATTGCTGAAAATGGAAGTGCAAGGCTTGGAACGCAAAAGCCAAAAAAGTTTGGTGCATTAACTTTACCCCTAGCACGCTAAAGCGTGCTAGGACACTTAAAATTAAGGACCCCCTATGACAGATAAAATTGTAAAAGTCGGTAATATTGAAGTGGCGAATAACAAAGCATTTACCCTATTTGGTGGTATGAATGTGCTGGAAAGCCGCGATATGGCACTTCGTGTGTGTGAACAGTATGTGGAAGTCACGCAAAAATTGAACGTACCTTATGTGTTTAAAGCATCGTTTGATAAGGCGAACCGCTCGTCTATCCATTCTTACCGTGGGCCGGGTATGGAAGAAGGGTTGAAAATTTTTCAAGAATTAAAACAGACTTTTGGAGTGAATATCATCACTGATGTACACGAAATTTATCAATGTAAACCTGTGGCTGAAGTAGTCGATGTGATTCAGCTTCCCGCATTTTTAGCTCGTCAAACCGATTTGGTTGAAGCAATGGCTCGCACCGGTGCGGTAATTAATGTAAAAAAACCGCAATTTTTAAGCCCTGGTCAAATGGGGAATATCGTGGAAAAAATCGCAGAGTGTGGCAATGAAAATGTGATTCTTTGCGACCGTGGTACCAACTTTGGTTACGATAATTTAGTGGTGGATATGCTAGGTTTCGGCATTATGAAAAAAGTATCAAAAGGTTGCCCAGTAATCTTTGATGTAACCCATTCACTGCAATGCCGTGATCCGTTCGGAGCTGCTTCAGGTGGTCGTCGCTCACAAGTCACTGAACTTGCCCGTTCAGGTATGGCTGTTGGTTTAGCAGGGCTTTTCTTAGAAGCTCACCCGGATCCAAACTCAGCAAAATGTGATGGTCCTTCAGCCTTACCGCTTTCCAAATTAGAAGCCTTTGTATCTCAAATGAAAGCGATTGATGATTTAGTCAAATCCTTTGCTGAAATTGATACCGCTAACTAAAACTTGATGATGAAGGCGAACCGCTGTGTTCGCCTCTTTATTCGTTATTTTGATAAGAAATTCAATGAATTTAACCCCTTTTTTTATCGCTTTTCGCTATTTTAGATCGAAAAACGCAGACCGTTTCGGACGATTAGTTACCAATCTTGCAAGCCTTGGCATTGTGCTGGGGGTGATGGCATTGGTGATTGTATTGTCTGTAATGAACGGCTTGGAAAATATGCAGAAAAACAATCTGCTTTCTACCTTACCACACGCGATTATTTCTCCCCAAGAGGGAAACTTTAGCAAAGATGAAAAGCTGAACCTCCCTGAATTTGCAAACGGAAGTGTTGCTATTAACCATGCTAACGTCATTATTCAAAGCTCAGAAGGAATTAATGCCGGTCAGCTTATTGGTGTTGAGCACTCAACTGATGATCCACTATTAGTTTCAGAAAATATTTCCCAATTATTACCAACCGGCGAATTTAAAGTGGTAGTTGGTTCACGTTTGGCAAATAAGCTCAATTTAAGCATAGGCGATAAGTTACGTTTAATGATTACCGAAAATAGCCAATATACTCCTTTAGGACGTGTGCCGGTACAACGGTTATTTGAAATTTCAGGCATTTACCAGTCTAATCGAGAGGCGAGTGAGTTTACCTTATTTGCGAATTTAGCCGATGTAGGACGTTTACTCAGAATTACTGAAGACCAAGTTCAAGGCGTACGTTTATATCTGCAAGATCCGTTCCAAGTGACCGAACTTCCACAATATTTTATGGAAGAAAACTACCAAATCAGCGATTGGCGTGAACAAAAAGGCGAATTTTTCCAAGCGGTGAAAATGGAAAAAAATATGATGGGCTTGCTCATTAGCCTGATTATTGTAGTTGCTATCTCGAATATCGTCACATCGCTTAGCCTAATGGTGGTGGATAAACAGGGCGAAATTGCCATTTTGCAAACCCAAGGTTTAACCAAAAAACAAGTAATGCAAATTTTTGTGTTCCAAGGAGCAATTGTGGGCGTGATTGGAGCATTAGTCGGTGGAGCGATTGGTGTGTTGATTGCGATGAATTTGGATCAAATCATTTTATTGCTTAACCCAACCATTCATTTACCAAGCTTAATTCCGGGCTCACAAATTGCAATTATTATCGGCATTTCTATTTTGCTTTCGCTACTTTGCACCATTTACCCGGCTTACCGAGCTTCAAAAATTGAGCCGGCTCAGGCATTGAGATATGAATAACAATTTACAAAATTTTAAGCAAAAATGACCGCTTGTATTGACGATAAATCAATGAATTTAGTGTGTTAGGACAAAAAATGACAGAATTACTCCGCTGTGAAAATATCAGCAAATTTTATGATGAAGGCGAACAGAAAGTTCAGGTACTAAAAGAAGTTTCGTTTTCAATGAATACCGGTGAATTAGTTGCAATTGTCGGTAGCTCCGGCTCGGGCAAAAGTACCTTACTTCATACGCTTGGTGGTCTAGATCAACCTAGTTCAGGAGAAGTATGGATTCGCGAGCAATCTTTGCAAAAATTAAACTCAGACAAATTAGCCCTCTTACGTAACCAAAATTTGGGCTTTGTGTATCAATTTCATCACCTAATGGCAGATTTCTCTGCCCTTGAAAATGTGATGATGCCTATGTTAATCGGTAAACAAAACAAAACGGAAGCTGCCAACCGTGCTGAAAAGATGTTACAAGCGGTTGGATTAGCTCATAGAGTTACACATCGTCCGTCAGCACTTTCAGGCGGTGAACGTCAGCGTGTGGCGATTGCTCGTGCTTTAGTAAACAATCCAGCTTTAGTGCTTGCCGATGAACCGACAGGCAATTTAGACCAAAAAACCACCGAAAGTATCTTTGAACTGATTCAACAACTCAATCAAGAGCAAAATATTGCTTTCTTATTGGTCACCCACGATTTAAATCTTGCCAATAAACTTTCACGCCGTTTAGTCATGCGAGATGGTGTGCTGAGCGAGGGAAATTAATGAACACTCCGTTTTTTATCAGCTGGCGTTATCAACGAGGCAAACAGAAAAATCGATTGGTTTCACTCATTTCTCTTTTCTCAAGCATTGGAATCGCCCTTGGGGTAGCGGTGCTGATTATCGGCTTAAGTGCAATGAATGGTTTTGAGCGAGAGCTAAACCAACGAGTGCTTTCTGTTGTACCACATGCGGAATTAGTGTCTTATCAAGGTAATAAAAGTGTACCGATTGGCAATGCTTCAAAATTAGAAACATTGGTAAAAAAAACCAAAAATGTGACCGCTAGTTCACCTTTCGTGAGCTTTACCGCATTAATCGAAAACGGCTCACAGCTTAAAATTGCTCAAGTGCGAGGGGTTGATCCACAAAAACAAGATCAAGTCAGCCGCCTAAGCCAATTTATTCTGTCAGAACAATGGCAAGCGTTCTCCAAACAGTTTCAGGCTAATGAAGACGGTTTAATTCTCGGAGCGGGTATTGCTAAAGCATTAGAAGTTTCTGTCGGTGATGAAGTCACTATGCTGATTCCACAGCCAACAGAAGACGGGAAATTAGCTCAGCCGTTGCGTTTTAATATGCCTGTCACCGGCGTGCTACGTTTAGAAGGGCAACTTGACCATAGCTACGCACTAATTCCGCTTAATCAAGCCCAAGAGTTAATGGAATATCAGCCGAATGAAATATCAGGACTTGAAATCAGTCTGTCTAATCCTTTTGACGTGCAACATTTGGAAATGCCACAGCTCAACGGCTATCCACAACCGCTGTATTTAAACACTTGGATTGAGAAATTCGGCTATATGTATAACGACATTCAACTGGTTCGCACCGTTATGTATATTGCGATGGTGTTGGTCATCGGGGTGGCATGTTTTAATATTATTTCTACCTTGATTATGGCGGTAAAAGATAAGCAAGGCGATATTGCCATTCAGCGAACCCTTGGAGCAAATAACGGCTTCATTCGCCGAATTTTCCTTTGGTACGGCTTGCTTTCAGGAATGAAAGGGGCTGTATGCGGTATTATTTTAGGCGTAATTTTATCGCTAAATTTGACCGCTATCATCAAGGCTGTTGAAGGATTTTTTGGTATAAAATTACTGTCTGACGGTGTTTATTTTGTCGATTTCCTACCTAGCGAACTGCATTGGCAAGACGTGAGTTATGTGCTATTGGCAACTATCATCTTAAGCTTATTTGCCAGCCTATACCCTGCAAACCGGGCTGCAAAACTAGAACCGGCTAAGGTATTAAGCGGACACTAACAACTAATATTAACAAAAAGCTGCTAACTCTTTGAAAAATCGTTAGCAGCTTTTTTAAATTAAATAATATGCTTAATTATGGATTAAACGGGAAGAACCACGGAATAAGAATAATACCCAAAATCCAATATAAGAGGTTAAGCGGTAAACCGATTTTAATGAAATCAGTAAATTTATAGCCCCCTGCACCGTAAACCATCGTATTAGTTTGATAGCCTACCGGCGTCATAAAGCTAGTTGCCGCAGCAAACATAACAGCAAGAATAAAGGGGGAAGCATCAACACCAAGCATTTTGGCCGTTGAAATAGCAATAGGAGTCAATAATACTGCTGTTCCCGCGTTACTCATAAACTCAGTGAGTATCATTGTGAGTAAATATAACACTGCAAATACAACCAGCGGTCCAAATTCACCTACTTTTCCTAAAGTATTATCTACAATAAACTGTGCTGCACCACTATTTGCCATGGCTTCTCCCAATGGCAATAAGCCGGCTAGTACTAAAATAATTTTCCAGTCAATAGAACGGTATGCTTCCTCGGCTGTTAAACAACCGGCAACACACATCGCAACAGCCCCTAATAATGCACTAATGGCAATGGGTACTAAGCCTAATGCAGCGGTTGCTACAACAGCTACCATCACAGATAAGGCAAATTTGCTGTGCCATGATTCTTCATCTTTCACTAAATCGGAAGATAACACAATAAAATCTTTATCTTTGCGTAAGCTTTCCATGTCATCTTTGGGTAATGTCAGTAAAAGAATATCCCCCATTTTAAAAGCTGTAGAGCGTAAGCGTTCACGAATGACCTGACTACGACGTTGTATGCCTAATGCTGTCGCATTTTTATTCCAACGCTGTCTTAAAATCGGGATAGTACCGCCAATCCAACGAGAAGTAGGTGAAATCATTACTTCAGCTACCATTAAATCATCCTCAAGGTTCTCCTCATCACTATCACGTCGCCCATAAACAACATGGTGTAAACCATATTTTCCGCGAACCTTAGCAAGGTCTTCAGATTCCCCTCGTAGCAATAAAATATCGTGTTTTTGCAGCACTTGATGGCTTGGCGTAGATAATCGCTCACCATCACGCAATACACCAATAGTGAATAAATTAAATTCTTCGTTTAAACCTGAACCGGCAGTACTGTTACCAATTAAAGGCGAATCCTTATTTACTTTTAATTCAGAAACATATTTTCCAAAACCTTCGCCATCTTCTAGCTGCAAGCGTGATTCCGGCAGTAAAAAACGGCTGGTTAGTAATAAGTAAACCACACCAACCGCAAAGAAAATAAGACCTAAGGGCGCAAACTCAAACATACCGAAACCGGAATGTCCTTGTTTTTGAGCAATAGCATTGACTAACAAGTTAGTTGAAGTCCCAATCAGTGTACAGACCCCCGCCATTTGAGAAGCAAATGAGAGTGGAATCAAAGCCTTAGATGGAGCCATTTTAATATTTTGCGCAGCAACAATAACAATTGGAATTAACACGGCAACTACTGCTGTATTATTAACAAAAGGAGATACAGCAGCATTCACTCCACATAATATCAACAAAAACAACCAAGGTGACTTCGCATTTGCCAATAAGCTCCCTACTCTATCTAATGCGCCGCTGTTTTGTAAACCCGCTGCTAAGACAAACATTGCAGTAACAGTTACTGTTGCGGAATTTGAAAATCCACTCAATGCAGATTGAGCATCAACCTGCCCTAATAAAACCAATGAACATAATACCAAAATGGCTACGGCATCCATTCGCATTTTTTCTGTTGCAAACAAAAACACGGCAATGAAAGTTACTGCTAACGTTATTACAATGTCCCAAGACATAACTTTACTCCATATTAAATATGTAAATTAAGATAATCCATACCTTATACTGACTCTTAAAGTGAGTGTTCATCGCAAAATAGAAAGACTATCTTAGAAATTAAGACAGTCTTTCAGCAATGTTATTCATTATCTAAGAGCGATATTTTTGATGCTGTTTCACAGCCTTACGAATTTGGCGAATATTCGTGCGGCGACGATTAGCCGTTACATCAACTTTTGTTTCAGTTTCTGCCGGCAAGCCCACAAGCTCACGTAAATAGTTCACTTGCTCAAGCCCCATTTCTTCCCAGCCGCCACGAGGTAAGCCTTTATCCAGCTTAATATTACCATAGCGGATACGAATCAAGCGGCTTACTTCCACCCCTTGTGACTCCCACAAACGACGAACTTCTCGATTACGCCCCTCGGTTAAAGTCACATCAAACCATTGATTTAGACCTGTACCACCAACAACTTTAATCTGTTTAAAATTTGCCGGACCATCTTCTAATTGAACACCTTTGCGTAAACGCCCAAGCATTGCATCATCAATATTACCAAATACTCGCACCGAATATTCACGCTCCACCTCTCGGCTTGGATGCATTAAACGATTAGCAAGTTCGCCGTCTGTTGTAAACAGCAATAAACCTGAAGTATTAATATCTAAACGCCCAACCGCAATCCAACGTGCACCATTTAAACGTGGTAAGCGGTCAAATACGGTAGCTCGTCCTTCCGGATCAGAGCGTGTACATAGCTCTCCTTCCGGCTTGTAATACATTAAGACTCGGCAGATCTCTTTTTGCGTTAGAGTCAGGTTAATTAAATGCCCATCGATACGAATTTTAGTCGATGAGCTCACCTGAACACGATCACCTAATGATGCAATTTTGCCATCTACACTCACACGTCCGGCAGCAATAATTTCCTCAAGTTCACGGCGAGAACCTTGCCCGGCGCGTGCTAAGATTTTTTGTAGCTTTTCACCGGCTACTTTCCCTTGTTTATCAGCTGATAAAGCGGTCGTTTTTTCGATTTTTTTTACCGTTTTTTGTACCAAAGGCTTAGAAGTCGGACGCTGTGGTTTTTCCGCATTTTTGCCGAATTTGCGCGCACTATTATCTGCTTTTTCATCTGTCTTTTTAAATGAACGGTTACTACTAGGGGATTTCGCATTTGGCATCGCCTTACCAAAGCGAGAATTATTGGCTGGTTTCTTTTGAAAAGTTGTCATAAAGTTCCTTTTGTCGCTTTCACAAGCGTCTGAATTATTATCTCTCCCTTTGTGGGAAAGAGCTAAGCTATTAATTAAACGGGGTCAAATCGCCCGAACCTGCTCGAATAACAGCAGGGCTATCCCCGGTCAAATCAACCACCGTAGTCGGTTGTTGACCTAAATATCCACCATGAATAATCAACTCAACACGATGTTCTAAATAATCTCTAATCGCATCAGGATCAGATTCTGTTACCTCCGTTTCCGGCAGCATTAACGAGCAAGATAAAATCGGCTCGCCTAAAGTTGAAATTAACGCCAATGCAATCGGATTATTCGGCACCCGAATGCCAATAGTTTTCCGCTTTGTCATTAACCGACGAGGTAACTCTTTGGTTGCCGGCAAAATAAAGGTGTAAGGGTTTGGCGTATTATTTTTGATTAAACGATAAGATTGATTCGTCACCAATGCATAAGTCGAAAGCTCGGATAAATCACTACACACCAAGGTGAAATTGTGATTTTCCGGCAATTTACGAATTGCCACAATTCTATCCATCGCATGCTTATCACCCATCGCACAACCCAACGCGTAGCCGGAATCTGTCGGATAAACAATCACACCGCCTTTTTTGATAATCTCAACCGCCTGTTGAATCAAGCGTTGTTGCGGATTGTCCGGGTGAATATAAAAAAATTGTGTCATATTATCCTCAAGCCAAAGGCTACACATAAAAATTGTTGCAATTATACACGAATCCAACTGAAATACTGAATAAATATCTCAACTAATCTCTTGACTTATCTTTAATGTACTAGTTTAATAGTGCAAATAAAATAAATAGCAGGAATTTACTATGCCTCAATTAACTGTTACTCAAACGGAACTTCCTTACTTTGCCGACACCACAACGGTTTACTACCATTTATGTGGCGAAAATCCGCATACTTTATTATTAGACTCCGCCGAAATTCAAAGCAAAAACAGTTTGAAAAGTTTATTGTTTGCTAAATCAGCATTGCATATTTTTTGCGAAGCACAAACCGTTACCTTTCAAGCTTTAACTGCGAACGGAAAAGCAGTGTTACCATTAATTGAACAAACGCTGAACCAACTCAACCCTGCGCCTACTTGCAAATTTTTGGTAGAAAATGACCGCTTGCAAGCCGAATTTCCGGAAATTAACAACCATTTAGATGAAGACAGTAAACTGAAAACCACCACTGTATTTGACGGTTTACGTACGGTGAATCATCTGTTTAATAATGCCGAATCACCTATTTATTTAGGTGGCTTGTTTAGTTATGATTTAGTTGCTAATTTTATCCCAATGGAGAATATTCTCCTGCAAGATGACGGCTTAAGTTGCCCTGATTACAGTTTCTATCTGGCTGAGCAGTTAGTGACTATCGATCATCAAACACAAAAAGCCTTTTTAAGCACTTTCTGTTTTGATCCTAATGAACAGCAAAATCTGGCTCAACAAGCGGTCGAATTTGCTGAAATTCTTGCAAATCAGCAAGGGAAAACACTTGATCTCAACATTCAAGCTGCTTATACCGAAGCCACAACCAATATTGAAGATGAAGATTTCAAAGCAATTATCCGCAAATTAAAACATCATATTAATATCGGTGATGTGTTCCAAATTGTGCCATCTCGACGTTTTAGCTTGCCTTGCCCGAATAGACTTGCCAGTTACAGACAGCTAAAAATCAATAACCCAAGTCCTTATATGTTCTTTATGCAGAGCGAAGACTTCACCTTATTTGGCGCTTCTCCTGAAAGTGCATTGAAATATTCACAACATAACCGTCAGCTGGAAATTTACCCGATTGCAGGCTCTCGACCTCGTGGTTTTGATGCCAACGGCAATATCGATCCGGAATTGGATTCTCGTTTAGAATTAGAACTTCGTCTAGATCAAAAAGAGCTCGCCGAGCATTTAATGTTGGTGGATTTGGCTCGTAATGATGTGGCTCGTGTAAGTGAATCCGGCACTCGCCGCGTGGTGGATTTAATGCAAATCGACCGCTATTCACAAATTATGCACTTGGTTTCGCGTGTGATCGGCACACTTCGCTTTGATTTAGATGCCCTGCACGCTTACCAAGCCTGTATGAATATGGGTACATTGACCGGTGCACCAAAAATCAAAGCCATGCAGTTAATTTATCAAGTCGAACAACAAAAACGCCACAGCTACGGTGGTGCAGTGGGTTATTTAACCTCGGAAGGCAATTTAGATACCTGTATTGTTATCCGCTCCGCATTCGTGCAAAACGGTATTGCCTATGTGCAAGCCGGTTGTGGCGAAGTGTTAGATTCCGATCCACAATTAGAGGCTGATGAAACCCGCCATAAAGCACGAGCGGTGTTAAAGGCAATTGGGCAAGTAAACGCACAATAATTGAGTTCCCCTCTTTGCTAAAGAGGGGAGAAAAATATAAGGTAACAACTATGGCAAATATTCTTTTTATTGATAACTTTGACTCTTTTACCTACAACCTTGTAGATCAATTTCGTGAATTAGGGCATAAAGTCACTATTTTCCGTAATGATTATCCTCTAGATGATTTTTTAGACAAAGCATTAAGCACAGAGGATTGCTTAGTGGCACTATCACCGGGGCCGGGTAATCCGGCACAAGCAGGCAATTTATTAGACATTATCCGCCGCCTAAAAAATAAGGTACCGATGATTGGTATTTGTTTAGGACACCAAGCCTTAATTGAAGCCTTCGGTGGAAAAGTGGTGCATACCGGCACGGTATTACACGGTAAAGTTTCCCGTATTGAACACGATAACCAAGCGATGTTTGCAGACATAAACAACCCAATGCCGGTGGCTCGTTATCATTCCCTCATGGGCGATGATTTACCTGAGGAATTTATCATCAATGCGAAATATGAGCATATTGTGATGGCAATTCGCCATAAAACTTTGCCGATTTGTGGCTTTCAATTCCATCCGGAATCCATTTTAACCGTGGAAGGCACAAAATTACTCAAGCAATCAGTGCAATGGTTATTAGAGAGCAAAAAATGATTAGTGTATATGGTTTAAAACAGACATTAGCAGACCGCCGGGCCAAAATTGCCGAGGTTATTTTTGATTGTTTAGAAATGAGCCTTGGTGTGCCAAAACAACGCCATGCCTTGCGTTTTGAACTGCTAGAGGCGGAAAACTTCTACTTACCTATCAATCGCAGCCAAGATTTTATCGTGATTGAAATTAACCTCATGTTAGGACGTAGCGAACAGATCAAAAAACGACTAATCAAAGGTTTATTTAGCTCTTTGCAATCTAAAGTCGGGATCCTACCGATGGATGTGGAAATTACTATTAAAGAACAACCTGAACATTGCTGGGGCTTTCGCGGAATGACCGGCAACGAGGCAACCGATTTGGAATATCAAGTGCATCGTTAGTGCTTTTATTGCTATTTTAGGTATTTAAATAAGGAATATATTATGCAAACACTCTTAGATAAACTATTTGCAAACCAAGCCTTAACTCAAGAGGAATCGCACGCTTTTTTTAATGAAGTAATAAAAGGCAATGTCTCAAATGAACAGCTTGCAGCAGCGTTAATTGCATTGAAACTGCGTGGCGAAACAGTTGCAGAAATTGCAGGAGCGGCAAACGCAGCACTTGAAAATGCCAATCCGTTCCCCACACCACATTATGCTTTTGCTGATATTGTCGGTACAGGTGGCGATGGGCATAATACCATCAATATTTCTACCACTTCAGCACTTGTTGCCGCAACAATGGGTTACAAAATTGCCAAACACGGCAACCGTAGCGTATCAAGCAAAACAGGCTCAAGTGATGTGTTAAGCCAATTAGGCATTAATGTAGGCATTAGCCCACAAAACGCACGCCTTGCTCTTGATGAAACCGGTATCTGTTTCTTGTTTGCCCCAACGTATCATAGCGGTTTTAAATATGCAGCTCCGGTTCGCCAAGCTTTAAAAACCCGTACAATCTTCAATATTTTAGGGCCTTTAGTTAATCCTGCTCATACTAAACGCCAACTCTTAGGCGTTTATTCCCCGGAGTTAGTAAAAGTATATGCCGAAACAGTCAAAACACTAGGTTGTGAGCATACTATTGTCGTACACGGTGCGGGGCTAGACGAAGTGGCTGTGCACGGTGAAACACAAGTTGCTGAAATTAAAAACGGGCAGATTGATTATTACACCCTAACCCCCGAAGATTTTGGCATTCCCCGCTACTCACTTGATGCCCTAAAAGGTGGTGAACCTGCAGAAAATGCGGAAAAAATCACCGCTATATTACAAGGAAAAGGTGAGCCTGCTCATATTGATGCGGTAGCGGTAAATGTGGCATTACTGCTGAAAGTATTTGGAGAAAGCAATATCAAAGCCAATGTATTAAAAGTGAAAGAAGCCATTGCCTCTGGCAAAGCCTTTGAAACTTTGCGAAAATTAGCAACATATCAATAACCATATCGTAGCGGCGGGCTTTAACCCGCCTTTATTGACAAACGATTAAAGCCTTCCACCAACTAAAAGACTATTACGTGAAAAAAAGTATTTACGACACCCCCATTTTCTTTGAACGCTACCAGCAGCTACGGCAAAATCCTATCAGTATGAATGAAGTCGTAGAAAAGCCGACAATGTTCTCGCTATTGCCCTCACTCAAAGGCAAAAAAGTGTTAGATTTAGGCTGTGGCACAGGAGGTCATCTCGCTCATTATTTAAGCTTAGGAGCGGCAAAAGTAGTCGGCTTAGATTTATCCGAATTAATGCTGCAACAAGCCGAAACCGAACTTTCTAAACAATGGCAAAAAGGCACCGATTTTTCGCTTTACTGTCTACCAATGGAGCGTTTAGATGAAATTGAAGAGGGCTATTTTGATGTTGTTACCAGCTCTTTTGCCTTTCACTACATTGAAAATTTTACTGATCTACTTGCAAAAATTTCCGTAAAAATGACCGCTTGCGGCACGCTGATTTTCTCCCAAGAACACCCTATTGTGACTTGTTATAAAGAGGGTTACCGCTGGGAGAAAAATGACGCAAAACAACAGGTTGCTTATCGGTTAAATTATTATAGAGACGAAGGCGAGCGGGATCGCAGTTGGTTTCAGCAGCCTTTTAAAACCTACCATCGTACAATGGCAACCATTTTAAATCAGCTAATTCAAAGTGGCTTTGAGATCATTCAAGTAGAAGAGCCGATGCTTGCCGAACAACCCGAGTGGCAGAATGAATTTAAAGACTTGCAACACCGCCCACCATTGCTGTTTATTAAGGCTCAAAAATGCAAATAATCACTAAAAGTGGCGATTTTACAACCAATCAAACACTATTTAGCGAAAAATCATTTGCTCAATTTAGCCGAAAACACTATTATTCTTCCACCAGTACGGAGCGGTAGTTCAGCTGGTTAGAATACCTGCCTGTCACGCAGGGGGTCGCGGGTTCGAGTCCCGTCCGTTCCGCCAACAAATTTAAGCCTCTAAGAAATCAGAGGCTTTTTTGTTTTTACTCAATCACAATCAACTTCTGTATCTGCCCTAACCCATTTAACCTTGTACTGGTTAAGTTCGGGGAGATTTTTAGCTCATCAAACATCGCCTTTAAATTAAAATCTTTCAATTCTTCCTCTGATTTTTCTAACAACGCAGTCTGCACAATCATTAAAATCCCTTGCATTAAACGGGCATCACTATACGCCTCAACCTTGCGGGGCGATAATTGAAATTCAAACCACAGTCGGCTTTCACATCCTTCAATTTCAGGCAACTCTACCAACCTTTCTTCACTCGGTTTAGGTAACTCACGACTTAATTGAACCAACAAGCGGTATCTTTCTTCCCAAGATTTGCAAAGTTCAAACTTTGCGTAAATTTCAGCTAACTTCATACTATCCTCAATATATTTGCAAAAGATTTTAACAATCTGACCTCTTGTTGTTAATGATTTTCTGAAAATTTGCTAGAATACGTGAATTTCGTATTACGACAGAGGAAAACAAAATGGCATTAGTCCCTATGGTGGTTGAACAGACCTCAAAAGGTGAACGTTCTTATGATATTTATTCACGTTTATTAAAAGAGCGCATTATTTTTTTAAATGGTCAAGTTGAAGACCAAATGGCAAATTTAATTGTGGCACAGCTGCTCTTTTTAGAAGCGGAAGATCCGGAAAAAGATATTTATTTATACATTAATTCACCGGGTGGTGTGGTCACAGCAGGACTTGCTATTTACGACACGATGAACTTTATTAAGCCTGATGTGGCAACGCTTTGCACCGGGCAAGCAGCTTCTATGGGCGCTTTTTTACTCTCAGCCGGAGCAAAAGGTAAACGCTTTGCTCTACCACACGCTCGCATTATGATCCACCAACCATTAGGTGGTGCAAGAGGTCAAGCAACCGATATTCAAATTCAAGCGGAAGAAATTTTACGTTTAAAAGAAACCTTAACCCGTCGTATGGCAGAACACAGTGGTCAAAACTATGAAAAAGTGTTAGCAGACACAGAACGTGATAATTTTATGTCGGCTCAAGAAGCAGCGGATTACGGCTTAATCGACAAAGTATTAACTTCACGTGGGGAGTTTGCATAATGGCATTTGAAAAAGAACCACACTGCAGCTTTTGCGGCAAAAAACGCACTGAAGTTGATCAACTTGTTGAAGGCTCCGAAGGCTATATTTGTAATGAATGCATTGAGGAATCTTATGCGCTTTTACACGGTGATGAAGAACCTTTAATTGATGAAAACCAAGAAGATGAAAGTAGCTTTTTTACCCGTGTGCCGACTCCGCACGAATTACACGCGCATTTAGACGATTATGTGATCGGTCAGGAACATGCAAAAAAAGTGCTTTCGGTAGCGGTTTACAATCACTATAAACGCTTAAAAAGTGCTTTATCAAACCACGAAGCAACAAACGGTGTAGAACTAGGCAAAAGTAATATTTTATTAATCGGTCCGACAGGAAGCGGTAAAACGTTACTCGCCGAAACACTCGCCCGCCGTTTAAATGTGCCTTTCGCCATTGCTGATGCCACCACCCTTACCCAAGCAGGCTATGTGGGCGAAGACGTTGAAAACGTCATTCAAAAACTATTAATGAAATGTGATTTTGAAGCGGAACAGGCAGAACGAGGTATCGTCTTTATTGATGAGATCGATAAAATTACCCGCAAATCGGAGAGCGCTTCTATTACGCGTGATGTTTCAGGTGAGGGCGTACAACAAGCCTTATTAAAACTGCTTGAAGGCACAGTGGCGAATATTAACCCTCAAGGCGGTCGTAAGCATCCGAAAGGCGAAACCATTCCTGTGGACACCTCAAAAATCCTGTTTATTTGTGGTGGTGCTTTTGCAGGCTTAGATAAAATCGTGGAATCTCGTACTAATACTCAAGGCGGTATCGGATTTGGTGCTGCATTGAAGAAAGATAAAGAGCGCCAAGATTTAACTGAATTATTCAAACAAGTTGAGCCGGAAGATTTAGTCAAATTTGGTTTAATCCCTGAATTAATCGGTCGTTTACCGGTCGTTACACCATTACAGGAGTTGGATGAAGAAGCGTTAATTCAGATCTTAACCGAGCCCAAAAACGCGATTATTAAGCAATACCAAGCATTATTCCAAATGGAAGGAGTAGAATTGCACTTTACCAAAGATGCGCTAACTGCAATCGCCCATAAAGCAATTACCCGTAAAACAGGGGCTCGCGGTTTACGTTCTATTGTCGAAAACCTATTGCTCGATACAATGTACGACCTACCAACCTTAAAAGCGAAGAAAGTGACTATCGGCAAAGGCTGTGTAGAAAACGGGGATAAGCCGAAGGTGGAATAATCCATTCTTTATTAAAAAGGTAAAAGGTGCATTAATGCACCTTTTGCTTACTTACTGAATTTACCGTTCAAATTAATGAGCGATAAAACGAGCGATAAAATGAAAATCTGGCAAACAAAATCCCTTATTACTTGGCTGCTTTCGCCACTTTCGCTGCTGTTTTGGTTAATTAGCCAAATTCGCAAGCGGTTATATTCTCTGAATATTTTGCAATCATACCGCTCGCCTGTGCCTGTTTTAGTAGTGGGTAATATTTCTGTTGGCGGTAACGGTAAAACGCCTGTGGTGGTTTGGCTGGTTGAGCAGTTACAGCAAAGAGGAGTAAAAGTTGGGGTAATTTCGCGTGGCTATGGCGGGAAAATTAAGGAATTTCCCCAGCTAGTCACGCTACAAAGCTCAGCAGAAATGGTAGGCGATGAACCGGTTTTGATTGTACAGCGGACTCATGCGCCGCTAGCGATTTCACCTAACCGCCAGCAAAGTATTGAGTTGCTATTAAGTCAATTTGAATTAGATCTGATTATTACCGACGATGGCTTACAACATTACGCTTTAGAGAGAGATATTGAATGGGTAGTCGTTGATGGCACAAGGCGTTTTGGTAACGGTTTTGTACTACCAGCCGGCGGATTACGTGAGCTGCCAAATCGTTTAAATTCAGTAGATGCGGTCATTTGCAACGGTGGCACACCTAACTACAACGAACATTTGATGACACTTGAGCCTTCTGATGCCATTCATCTTTTAACAAATGAACGTAAGCCTTTAAGTGAATTTCGCTCACCTTGTGTGGCGATTGCCGGTATCGGGCATCCGCCTCGCTTTTTCACAATGCTGGAAAAATTAAGCATTCCGCTTATAAAAACACAAGGTTTTGCCGATCATCAAACCTTTGATGCTAATCAACTTAAAGCCTTAGCAGACGAGCAAACACCATTATTGATGACAGAGAAAGATGCGGTAAAATGCAAAGCCTTCGCGCAAAAAAATTGGTGGTATGTGCCGGTTTCTGCAAAATTTTCAGAAAAATCGACCGCTTGTTTAATTGAGCAAGTGATGAATAAAATCAAAAAATAGATAAGGAATAGTAAATGAACGAAAAACTACTGAATAATCTTGTTTGCCCGGTTTCTAATGAAAAATTGGAATGGGATAAAGAAAACAACCGTTTAATCAATCGTAAGCTTAAAATTGCCTATCCAATTAAAAACGGCATTCCAGAATTACTGCCTGAAGCAGGTGAGTCGTTATAAAAAGAGGGCTGATATTAAATTATCAGCCTTCTATTTAAGAGATAAAAAATCAATATAGCTTAAAAATTACTTAAACAAATTACCTAAAATACCCTTTGCTGCTTGAGCTAATAAATCATTTGCATCAAGATTTTGTAAGTCTTCTACTTTTCCGTTTGGCGTTAAAGTATCTACAATTTTTGGTAATAATTGAGCCAGTAAATCGCTTGCATCCGCAGCCTCTACGCCAGCTTCTTGAGCGACACTTTGAATGTTTTCTTGGCCAAATACATCACTTATCTGCTCACTTGAAACAGGTGCGTTATCTTCATCACTACTGATCCAAGTGCGTAATACATCATCTAATCCACCTTCTTGGAATTTAGCAATTAATCCTTCAATACCACCTTGTGAGGCAATTAAATTTTGAATTAATTGGGTTGCCGTTGACTGATTACTGCCACCTAAAACAGATGAAGCAAGTGAACCTAAAATATTCCCTAACATAATTTCTCCTAAACAAGCGGTTGATTTTTCTGAAAATTTTGCAAAAAATTAAATCAATTCAGCCACTTGCAATACTTAATTAACGAGCCAGAATTGCTCGCACTCTTTCCAAATCTTCCGGCGTATCTACCCCTACTTGTGGGGCTTCTTTCGCCAGTTCGATATGAATTTTTTCACCATACCATAATGCACGTAACTGCTCTAAAGATTCCAATTTTTCCAGCGCGGTCGGCACCCAAGCGACATATTGTTTTACAAAACCGGCACGATAAGCATAAATGCCGATATGACGTAAATAACCTTGGCTTGCAACAAATTCATCATCGCAATTTGGGAAGTTATCACGGGCAAACGGAATGCTGGCACGTGAAAAATAGAGTGCCATACCATTTTGATCTGCCACCGCTTTCACTGCATTCGGGTTGAAAAGCTCTTCTCGGGTTTCAAGCTTGACCCCAAGCGTTGCCATATTCACTTGGTAAGCATCTAAATTGCGAGCCACTTGCTCTACAATTACAGGTGGCACTAATGGCTCATCACCTTGAATATTCACGATAATTTCATCATCATGAATATTCATTTTTTCAATCACTTCCGCCAAACGCTCGGTGCCGGAATTGTGCTTTTCCGAAGTCATACAGACTTCCGCCCCAAAGGCTTTGGCTGTCGCTTCAATTTCAGGGTGATCGGTGGCGATAATTACACGAGTCGCTCCTGCAAGTTGTGCTTTTTCCCAAACATGTTGAATCATCGGTTTGCCGGCAATATCCAACAATGGCTTGCGAGGCAAACGACTAGAAGCATAGCGTGCCGGAATAATCACGGTAAAGTTCATAACGACTCCTTATGCTTCTTGCGCATCTAAAAAACGTTCTGCATCAAGGGCTGCCATACAACCTGTACCGGCAGAAGTAATGGCTTGGCGATAATTATGATCCATTACATCACCTGCCGCAAATACCCCCTCTACAGAAGTTGCCGTTGCATTGCCTTCTAAGCCTGATTTTACTTTGATATAACCGTTTTCAAGCTCTAACTGCCCGTCAAAAATGCCGGTATTCGGTGCGTGACCAATCGCCACAAAGAAGCCATCAACCTTGATTTCTTCTGTTAGCTCTTCTTTGGTAGATTTTAAGCGCAAGCCGGTTACACCCATATTATCGCCTAACACTTCTTCAACAGTGCGGTCAGTGTGCAGAATAATTTTGCCTTCTTCAATGCGTTTTTGCAGGCGGCCTAATAAAATTTTCTCAGCACGGAAACTATCACGGCGGTGAACTAAATGTACTTCGCTTGCAAGATTGGCTAAATACAACGCTTCTTCTACAGCCGTATTACCGCCACCTACCACAGCAACCGGTTTGTTGCGATAGAAGAACCCATCACAAGTGGCGCAAGCAGAAACCCCTCTGCCTTTGAAAAGTTCTTCCGACGGTAAACCTAAATATTTAGCAGATGCGCCTGTGGCAATAATTAATGCATCGCAAGTAAAAGTGTGTAAATCGCCTTTTAAAGTAAACGGACGTTGGGATAAATCTACGCTGTGGATATGGTCAAACACGATTTCCGTATTAAATTTTTCCGCGTGTTTTAACATTTTGTTCATTAATTCTGTACCGGTCGTTTGCTCAAATTCACCCGGCCAGTTCTCAATTTCATCGGTAGTCGTTAATTGTCCGCCTTGCTGCATACCTGTTACCAGCACAGGGCTTAAATTTGCACGAGCCGCATAAACCGCTGCCGTATAGCCTGCCGGGCCTGAACCTAAAATTAACAGTTTAACGTGTCTTGTTGTCATAATTAATCCTCTGAATGAAATTGGCATCTATTTTATCTCAAATTTACATTTAACTCTATTTTCGTTTTCGCTCACATTTTTTTGATTTTGTGACAAAGTTAACAGAAATCTTCTTCGATTCCATGTAAATTAAATAAATCCAATGTTTTATGGAGAATAAAGTATGAAAAAATTAATTAATACTGTAGAAACAGTCCTAGATGAACAACTTTCAGGATTTGTTAAAGCACATTCTTCTTTAATACTAAATACTGAACCTACCTATATTCATCACAAACCGTCAAGCAATCAGCCTAAAGTTGCTCTAATTTCAGGTGGTGGCAGCGGACACGAACCAATGCACGCAGGCTTTATCGGTAAAGGAATGTTAGACGGTGCTTGTCCCGGAGCAATATTTACTTCACCAACACCAGATCAAATGTTTGAATGTGGTTTAGCCCTTGATCGTGGTGAAGGTGTGCTTTTAATTATTAAAAATTACACCGGCGATGTACTGAATTTTGAAACAGCTACGGAATTACTTGCCGATGCCGGTATACAAGTGGCAACTGTATTAGTAGATGACGATGTGGCGGTAAAAGATAGTTTATATACGGCCGGACGCCGAGGTGTAGCAAATACGGTATTGATTGAAAAATTATTGGGTGCTGCGGCAGATAAAGGTTATTCATTAGCTGAATTAGCCAAACTCGGTCATCAATTAAATAACAACGGACATTCTATCGGTATTGCACTTGGTGCTTGTACCGTACCGGCAGCAGGAAAACCTTCTTTCACGTTAACGGAAAATGAGATGGAATTTGGGGTAGGTATTCACGGCGAGCCGGGGATTGAACGCCGTACCTTTGAAAATCTAGATAAAACAGTTAAACAAATGTTTGAAACGCTGATCGAGCACGGCAATTATCAGCGAACGATTCGCCACTGGAATCAGGAAAACCAACAATGGGATGAAGTTGAGGAAAGTAAACAAGCATTAAAACAAGGTGATCGAGTTATCGCTTTGGTGAACAATCTTGGAGCAGTGCCATTATCAGAACTTTATGCAGTCTATGATGCTTTGGAAAAAGAGTGTAAAACATTTGGGCTGCACATTGAACGCAATTTAGTGGGTTCTTATTGTACCTCTTTAGATATGCAAGGTATCTCAATCACCTTACTTAAAGTAGATGATGCGATTCTTCAATTATGGGATGCTCCGGTAAATACGCCGGCATTGCGTTGGGGTGAGTAAAGTTTATCTTTTAGGAAACAGAAAATGGCTATCTCTAAACAACAAATTTTAACGTGGCTTAATAATTGCCAACAAGCAATGGATGAAAAACGTGATTATTTAACCGAATTAGATACGGTTATTGGTGATGGCGATCACGGCCTAAATATGCAAAGGGGGTTCACTAAAGCCGTTGAAAAAGTGAAATCAGTCGAAGATAAAGATATTGGTACTATCTTAAAAACAGTAGGTATGACTTTACTTTCGCAAGTAGGTGGGGCGAGCGGACCACTTTACGGCACATTTTTCATTAAAGCCGCACAAAGTGCCAATGGAAAAGAAACATTGACATTTTCTGATTTGATGACGATGTTGCAACAAGGCACAGAAGGCATTATCCAACGAGGTAAAGCTGAAGTAGGCGATAAAACGATGTGCGATTTTTGGCTACCTCTATTACAGGAGCTTGAGCAAGCAGATAGTTCTCGTTCAATCGGAGAGATTCTCTTACAAGCGGTCGAAAAAGCTGAAAATTTTGCAAATCAAACAGTACCGCTTATCGCTAAAAAAGGGCGTGCAAGTTATTTGGGTGAGCGTAGTATCGGACATCAAGATCCGGGTGCGACCTCAAGCTACTATATTTTCAAAGCACTCTCAGATGCGGTGCAATAAGGAGGCATAATGGTTAATTTAGTGATTGTTTCCCACAGTGCCAAGCTGGCGGAGGGAGTTGGCGAGATCCTCTCGCAAATGACTCAGGGCAGCTGTAAAATCGCCCTTGCCGGTGGTATTGAAGATGCTGAGAATCCGATTGGGACTGATGCAGTAAAAATTATGCAAGCAATTGAGTCAGTATTTACCCCTGATGGCGTGATTCTATTTGTGGATTTAGGTAGTGCAATTTTAAGTGCCCAAACGGCAATTGATCTGCTTGAACCCGAAATTGCCGATAAAGTGATGATCAGCTATGCACCATTAGTAGAAGGTGCATTTGCTGCCGTTGTTGCAGCCTCTGCCGGAGATAGTTTAGAAGATATCTTAAAAGAGGCAAATGAAGCAGCTTCTCTTAAACAAGAACAAGCCTTTTAAATATAAAGATGCCGTAAAATATAAAAATTCACGGCATCTTTCCTTTCTCAAAATGGCTTTATTAATACAAAAGAGAATAAAGCTGTCTTCTAAACTGAGGCACAATCGGATCATTCCCTAGTGCCGATAAAATCGCTAAAAACTGCGTTTTCACCTCACCGTTTGCCACCGTTAAATCGGATTTTAACCAATCAAATAACAAGCTTAGTGCCTCTTCATTCTTGTGGGCTTGATGTAATTGGTTCGCTAATTTAATCGCAATTTCAGGGGTTTTATTTTGGGCGTAATCGGCTTGTAACTGCTGCAACTCCGGCGATTCACTCGCCTGCTCTAGTAATTCGATTTGAGCTTGCAAACCGTGCCAGCGGCTATCTCTATCTTGTAGAGGGATCTGTTTGAGAATCTCACGTGCCTCTTCCACTTTTTTCATTGTGATATAAGTTTCCGCATAAAGCAGAGCAAAATCGCTGTTTTTCTTATCTGTCATTTCCCACGCAGATTTCAGCAACGGCAATGCATCTTCATAACGCCCGTCTTGCAGCAACTCTAGGGCTTGAGTAAATTTCAGCTCCTCTTCTTTCGGTAAAATATTTGCCAAACGAATACGCAATTCCTGCTCACTCACCATACCTTGAATGGCATCTATTGGCTGACCACTGGCAAATAGATAGAGAGTCGGTAGCTGCATAATTCTAAACTGTGCTGCAAGCGTAGGTTGCTCATCGCAATTTACTGTTGCTAATACAAATTGTTTTGGGTTTTCATCCGAAATACGGCGTAATAACGCATCCATTTCCAGCGAGGCAACTTCTCTAGGCGAAATAAAGCTAAATACGGTCGGTACCTGCCCTGCTGTACTCCATACTTCACTAAAATTTTGTTCACTGACACTAACTACATAATCCATAAAAACCTTCTTAACTTAACAAAAATTATGTTTGATATGGTAGCGTTAGTAGGAAGTTTCAATAGGTAAACCGTTTCTTTCCCAAGCCTCAAAGCCACCTTTAACGCTATAGACATCTTCAAAACCCTGTTCAATTAGAAATTGTGCTGTACTTTGGCTACTGACACCATGATAGCAAATCACGATAATAGGCTCATCATAATCTACTTCATCTAAAAATTTGCCGTAGCTTTGGTTAGTTAAATGAAAGGCATCTTGCGGATGGCTGTAAACATAACGGCGAGCATCGCGAATATCGGCAAGAACTGCTCCTTCGTTTTCCATTAATTCCCAAGCCTGTTGGGGAGTGATTTCTTTAAACGTTATTTCCATAAATGATGTAATCCTAGATAAAAAATGGTGGAACTATACCATAAAATCCCTAAAAAAATGGCTATTATTTCAAGTTGAAAAATCAATGCTTTTCAGATATAATTGCGAACCATTTTCAACTTCGCAGAGTTAATCAATAATTTTTTAAGGGTTATTATGAATCAACTATTTCAATTTTTAGAACATTACACAGATTTCATTATTTTAGGATTATTAGGCTTACTCAGCGTTGTCTGTTTATGGAAAGCCATTGAGCGTATTATGTTTTATGCGAAAGTAGATATTACTAAATACCATACGCTGGAAGAATTAGAGATAGATTTAACGCATAATCTCACAACCATATCAACCATAGGCTCAAATGCCCCTTATATCGGCTTATTGGGCACGGTTGTGGGTATTCTTTTAACTTTCTATCATTTAGGTCAATCAGGCGGCGATATTGATGCTGCATCTATTATGGTCAACCTTTCTTTAGCCTTAAAAGCAACTGCCGTTGGTATTTTAGTGGCAATTATTGCGATGGTGTTCTACAACGGTTTTGGTCGTAAAGTAGAAGAAAATAAATTGAAATGGTTAGCTTTACAGGCTAAAAAAGCTTAATTTTAAGACAGACAAACGGTCTAATTTAAACCATTTTTTGCAAATTATAAGGCACAATCAATGAAAAAATTTGATGAAATCAATATCATCCCTTTTATTGACATTATGTTGGTGTTACTTGCAATAGTACTGGTAACAGCCTCATTTATCTCGCAAGGTAAAATCCAAGTTAATGTCCCAAAAGCAACTACTACACAGCCAATGAAAGCAGATGAGTTGGCAAAACTTTTAACCATTACAGAGAACAATGAGTTTTTCTTTAATGATAAAGCCGTAACCAAAGAGCAACTGGCAACAGAAATTGCGACTTGGGATAAAAGTCAGAAAGTCTCATTAAAAGTAGATGGTGCCGTTGCTTTTGAGAAGTTTGTAGAATTAACGGATATGCTATCAGCCAATGAAATTAAAAATGTGGCAATTATTACTAAAAAAGAGACCGCCTCCCCAAGTAGTACCCCCGTCCAAACAGGCCCACAAACGCCTGTAACGCCTTAATGAGATAGCACGAATATGAGAAAAAAACATTCCCATATCGGGCTTATCACCTCTTTGGCGATTCATGGTGCCTTAATAGGTGGTGGTTTTGTTTGGCTGAATGAGCATAAAATCGAAAAAGCTGCCGAGCAAAATGCTTTATCACTGGAAATGGTTGCTGCTTTGCTTGAGCAACCCCAAGTTGCGGTCGCACCGGAACCTGTTAAGGAAGAAAGCAAAGAAATTGAAGAAGAAAAAATTGAACCCAAACCGGAGCCCGATGCGATTCCTGATCCTACTTTGAAGCCAAAGAAAGAAAAGCCAAAAGAAGATAAACCGAAAAAACAGGAAAAACGCAAAGAGCCACCTAAAAAAGAAAAACCTAAAGAAGAAAAGCCAAAAGAGAAACCAAAACCGAAAGAAAATAAGTCGATTAAAGTGCTAGAGAAAGGCATAGAAGCTAAACAAGGTATTGTTGCTAAAGCCATTCCAAATGCAATTCAAGGTGAAAAAGAGGTTAAAGGTGTTGTAGCTGGGCAGAAAAACGGCTCACTAAATTCAACTTCAACTACCGGCTCTAGTAATGTAAACGGTGGTAACGCCAATGAAATTTCAGCTTATAAAGTGGCATTACAACGTGCATTACAGCGTAAAGCAAATAACTCGTACCCTCAACGTGAAAAAATGATGCGTAAAACAGGGACTGTAACGATTAAATTTAGTATTTCCGCATCTGGAGCAATTTCGAATGTCTCTGTAGCCAATTCATCAGGTAACAGTAATTTGGATGCCGCCGCCGTAAGAAGTGCGGAGGGTCTAAATGTATCTCCTCCACCTGCAGGATTCCCAACTCAAGTAACCGTACCGGTTAAATTTGCGATTGAATAAAAAAATCCCCTCAAAAATTTAGTTTTGAGGGGATTTTTATTTAATACTTACTCTTCACCCAATAACTTCAGCTCACGTGCTTTGATTTGGTTTTTCAGAATTTCAACCAACTCTGTAACGGCATAAGTACCTAAATCAGCACCTTTACGGGTACGCACTGACACTTTACCTTCGGCGATTTCTTTATCACCACAAACCAGCATATAAGGCACTCGACGTAAAGTGTGTTCACGCACTTTAAAGCCGACTTTTTCGTTACGAAGATCTGCTTTAACACGAATACCGGCATCTGAAAGCTGTTTAACAACTTGCTGAACATATTCGGCTTGGCTATCGGTAATGTTCATCACAATGGCTTGCACTGGAGCTAACCACGTTGGGAAGAAACCTGCATATTCTTCGGTGATAATGCCGATGAAGCGTTCGATTGAGCCAAGAATTGCACGGTGGATCATCACCGGTGTGCGACGACCATTATCTTCCGCTACATAAGAGGCATCTAAACGCCCCGGTAGTGCGAAGTCTAATTGCACCGTACCACATTGCCATTCACGACCTAAGCAGTCACGTAATGCAAACTCAATTTTCGGTCCGTAGAATGCCCCTTCGCCTTCTTGGATTTGATATTCCAACCCATTGTTACGTAACGCATTTGCTAGGCCTTCTTCTGCTCTATCCCACATTGCATCATCACCAATACGGTTTTCCGGACGGGTAGAAAGCTTAACCGCAATGTTAGTAAAGCCGAATGTGCTGTAGATGTCATATACCATTTTAATGCACGAAGTTACTTCAGATTCGATTTGATCTTCAGTACAGAAAATATGGGCATCATCTTGAGTAAAACCACGCACACGCATTAAACCGTGCAATGAACCAGATGGCTCGTTACGGTGGCAAGAACCAAATTCCGCCATGCGAATCGGTAAATCACGGTAAGATTTTAAACCTTGATTGAAGATTTGCACGTGACCCGGGCAGTTCATCGGCTTAATCGCATATTCACGGTTTTCAGATTGCGTGGTGAACATTAAATCTGCATAGTTTTGCCAGTGTCCTGTTTTTTCCCAAAGCACTCGGTCCATCATAAACGGGCCTTTTACTTCTTGATAATCGTACTCTTTTAATTTGGTACGCACGAAAGTCTCCAATTCACGGAAAATCGTCCAACCGTCATTGTGCCAGAACACCATACCCGGTGCTTCTTCTTGCATATGATATAAGTCTAACGCTTTACCGATACGGCGGTGGTCGCGTTTTGCCGCCTCTTCTAAACGGGTTAAATATTCCGCTAATTGTTTTTTATCTGCCCAAGCCGTACCATAGATGCGTTGCAACATTTTGTTTTTGCTGTCACCACGCCAGTAGGCACCCGCTACTTTTTGCAGTTTGAAATGTTGGCAAAAACGCATATTCGGCACGTGCGGGCCACGGCACATATCAATATATTCTTCGTGATGATATAACGCCGGTGTAGCAGTACGTTCGATGTTTTCATCTAAGATCGCCATTTTATAGCTTTCACCACGTTTCTCAAAGGTATCACGAGCTTCTTGCCAGGTTACAGGGCGTTTAACCACATCGTAGTTGGTTTTAGCTAATTCCAACATACGTTTTTCAATTGCATCTAAATCTTCTTGGGTTAAAGAACGGTCTAAATCCACATCATAGTAAAAACCGTTTTCAATAGTTGGCCCGATTGCCATTTTGACATCTGGGAATAATTGTTTAATGGCATGACCAAGTAGGTGAGCACAAGAGTGGCGAATGATCTCTAAACCATCTTCATCTTTTGCAGTAATGATTTCAAGAGTGCTATCTTGGCTGATAATATCGCACGCATCGCGGCGTTCACCGTTTACACGACCGGCAATGGTAGCTTTGGCAAGACCTGCTCCGATAGATTGAGCAACTTCCATTACGGAAACCGGGTTATCAAATTGGCGTTGTGAGCCATCAGGTAAAGTGATAATAGGCATTTTGTATCCTTGTTACAGTGGTAACCCATACGAGAGGTTACTTGTTTGGTTTATAGAATTAAAAAACCGCTTACAAGCGGTCTTATTTTATTAAAATTTTGCATTGCTTATTATTGCCCGTACAAGTGGGGAATAAAAGCACGGCTATTTTAGCACAACCAAGTGCAGAAGAAAAATTAAACGTTTTGATTTTAGCAGAGGTTTTTAGTCCCCCTCTTTAGCAAAGAGGGGTTAGGGGAGATTTGGCAGTACTGATTGACGAAGAGATTAGTTTAAAATCCTGTTTTTTTAACTTTTATGATTTTTCTATCTTATTTTTTCCAAAACAGCACTTCACTACTTTTCCAAATCGTTTCGGCAATTTCCTGTGGTGATTCTGTTCGCAATTCGCAAAGAGTGTGGAATGAATTTATCAACCGTTCCGGTCGATTTGGTTGTCCTTGAAAACCGAACACCGGCATATCCGGGGAATCGCTTTCCAGCAGTAGACTTTCTAACGGTAATTTTCGAATAGCTTCTCGGGTTTTGTTCGCCCGTGCGTAAGTGATAGTTCCGCCCACACCAATTTTATAGCCGAGATCAACAAAACGTTTGGCTTGCTCATAGCTTCCTGCGAAACCATGCACTACACCACTTCTAGGCAATTGAACTTTTTTCAAAAAAGTGGAAAGTTGATCATGACTTCGTCTGGAATGTAAATTCACCGGTAAGTTGCATTGTTTAGCGAAAGCTAGTTGAGCCTCTAAAAACTCACACTGTTTCTTCCATAATGCCGGGGAAGTCAGCTCGATAACAGCTTTTTCCAAACCGATTTCAGCGAGCGCGGTGCATTGTGGGTCTTTCTTTTGAAGTAGATTTTCCAATAAATCCAAATCTTGCAAGGTATGTTGTTGAATATAAAGCGGATGTAGACCTAAACCATACACCAAATTTTCTGGTTTTTCTTTGGCACAAGCGGTCACTTTTGCGAAATTTTTTGCAAAGACAGAGACAATCAGAATTCGCTCAACCTGATTTTGTTTAGCATTTTCTACTAGAGTAGGCACGCTTAAATTTAAGCTTTCGGATAAATAATCCAGATGAGTGTGGGTATCAAAAAATCGCATAGTAAAACCAAAAAAATAGGGACTTCATTGTCCCTATTTTTAATTATCTAATCAAGCTTAGTTTGTTACATAGGCTTGCTCATCACGTCCTTCAAATGGTTTTAGAAGGGTGAAGAAGCAGATAATACATACTAACGTAATCGCTAAACCAATATATACAGATAATTGGTAATCTAAACCAAAGCCGATTTTGTTATACGCTAAGTAAGTTGCACATACGGTTGTAATGAACCACGCAGGGATCGAACATACCCAGTGGAATTTTTTATAGCGATATAAATAAGCCGCGGCAGTCCATAACATGACCATTGCAGTCATTTGGTTTGCCCAAGTGAAATAACGCCATAATACGCTGAAATCCAATTTCGAGACAATGAAACCAAGCACAAACAGAGGAATAGCAATATATAAACGTTTTACTAAAGTACGTTGCTCTAAACCAAAAATTTCTGCTAATTGTAAACGTGCCGCACGGAATGCTGTATCGCCTGAAGTAATTGGTAATACAACTACACCCAAGACCGCAAAAATACCGCCAATAAAGCCTAAGAAGTGTAATGAGCTGTCATAAACCACTTTAGATGGCGAACCCGCACTAATTGCATCTTGTAACGCTTGTGGGCTTTCATAGAATGCAAGACCAACCATACACCATACTAATGCAATTACACCTTCGGTAATCATTGCACCGTAGAAAATAAAACGACCTTCGCTTTCATTTTGTGCACAACGAGCCATTAACGGAGTTTGCGTTGCATGGAAGCCTGATAATGCGCCACAAGAAATCGTTAGGAATAGTAATGGCCAAATTGGAACATCACCTTTCACTTGGAAGTTTTGGGTAAATTTTTCCCAGGTTAAACCTTGACCGTCTGCATTTACAGTACGGAAAAAGTCAATCGGATCAGCGACACTTAAGTGTGCAGAAACTAAGCCGTACACCATACCTACAGACATAAATAGCAATAATGCGCCGAAGAATGGGTAAATACGACCGATGATTTTATCAACAGGTAATAGCGTCGCTAAAATATAGTAAGCAAAAATAATCAATGTCCAAACGGAGATAACAGTCGCTTTATCCATACCCCAAACAGTTACGCCACCTGCTGCGACAGCTTGTTTGATAGTTTCAACATCACCTAACTCCATTGTACCTTGAGTTGCCCCTGCAACGTCCATTGTAATAGTCGCTAATAATTGAGCAGGGCTTGCTACGAATACCACACCAACTAATAAAAGTAGAATTAGCGCCATCACGTTAATAAACACTTTGACCGGGCGACCTAAAAATTTACCGGCAAGGTTTGGCATTGTTGCACCACCGTTACGGATACTTAACATACCGCAAAAATAGTCATGCACAGCACCGGCAAAAATACAGCCGATAACAATCCATAACATCGCTACGGGTCCGTATAACGCACCAAGGATAGGGCCGAAAATCGGGCCTGTACCGGCAATATTTAATAACTGAATAAGCCAAATTTTTGTCTTAGACATTGGCATATAGTCAACACCGTCTTTCATAGAATAGGCAGGCGTTGTTCTTTTTGGGTTAATCACGAAAATCTTTTCAATGATCTTTCCGTAAACAAAGTAGCCGAGCACAAGAACTGCCACACAGAAAAAGAACCATAACATAATAGTAAATCCTATAAAATTATAAATGAGAAAAAGATGATTTTTAGTCAAAACGACCAAAAGACGTGCTATTGTAAGAAGGAGTGCCGGTAAAGTAAAATAAATTGTTAGGTTTGTATGAATATTTTCCTAAAAGTGTGAAGCCCATCAAAAATCCCCTTAATTTAAGGGGATATGAAAAGGACTAGAAACCTAATTTTTGAATTTTTGCTTCGATACCTTTAGCATCTAAGCCAAGCTCTGCATAAGCCTCAGCTTGGGTAGCTTGAGGCACGAAAAAGTCAGGAATACCGAGCATAACAAGCGGTTTGATTTTGCCAATATTTTGCAAATATTCATTTACAAAACTCCCTGCACCGCCTTGAATTGCATTCTCTTCCAGCGTGACTAAAAGCTCGTGAGAATCTACCATTTTTTGGAGCAATATTTCATCAAGTGGTTTTACAAAACGCATATCAACTAACGTGTAATCGTATTTCTCCGCAACAACTTTTGCTTCATCTAACAAGGCACCGAAATTAATAATAGCGACTTTTTTCCCCTCTCGGATCACGTTACCTTTACCAATTTCCAATGCTTGCATCGGCTGTAGCTCTACTCCTTTTGCATTCCCTCGTGGATAACGGATTGCAGTTGGTGTATTCATCGTATAAGCGGTATAAAGCATCTGACGCATTTCATTTTCATCACTAGGTGCCATAATGGTCATATTCGGAATACAACGCATGAAACTTAAATCAAAAGCCCCCTGGTGAGTTTGACCGTCTGCCCCAACAATGCCGGCACGGTCGATAGCAAAAATGACAGGCAGATTTTGAATCGCTACATCATGAATTAGCTGATCATAAGCACGCTGCAAGAAGCTCGAATAAATTGCCACTACCGGTTTGTAACCTGCGATAGCAAGCCCTGCACCAAAAGTTACAGCATGTTGTTCGGCAATCGCGACATCAAAATATTGCTCAGGGAAGCGTCTTGAAAATTCCACCATCCCAGAGCCTTCACGCATTGCAGGGGTAATACCGATAATTTTCGGATCACTTTCAGCCATTTCACACAACCAATCACCAAAAATATTGGAATAAGTAGGTAATGTTTTCGATTTAGGCAGCTCACTTACCGCTAAATCAAATTTCGGCACACCGTGATAACCAATCGGATCATTTTCCGCCGGTGTATAGCCTTTACCTTTTTTGGTACGAACGTGTAAAAACTGAGGTCCGTTCAACTCTCGCATATTACCAAGCGTTTTCACCAACTCATCAATATTATGTCCATCAATCGGACCGATATAATTAAAGCCCAACTCCTCAAAAAGCGTACTTTCAGGAGAGAAAATTACTCCTTTCATATGCTCTTCGCTTTTTTTCATAAAGTTTTTGATAGTTGGTACTTTATCAAGAATTTTTTTGCTACCATCACGTACCGATGTATAAAGTGAGCCCGAAAAAATACGTGCAAGATGATTATTTAATGCACCTACATTCTCCGAAATAGACATTTCATTGTCATTTAAAATCACCAACATATCAGTATGCAATGCACCCGCGTGATTTAACGCTTCAAAAGCCATCCCGGCGGTAATAGCGCCATCACCAATCACACAAACAGTTTTACGACCGGCGTTTTCTTTTTCGGCAGCAATCGCAATCCCTACCCCTGCACTAATTGAAGTGGAAGAATGCCCCACACTTAAAACATCATAAGGGCTTTCCTCACGCCATGGGAAAGGATGAATACCGTCTTTTTGACGAATAGTGTGCATTTGATCACGGCGACCGGTTAAAATTTTATGCGGGTAAGCTTGATGGCCGACATCCCAAATTAGTTGGTCAAACGGTGTTTGATAAACATAATGCAATGCAACGGTAAGCTCAACAACGCCTAGCCCCGAAGCCAAATGTCCGCTACTTTGGCTGACAGACTCCAATAAATAGGCTCGCAGCTCATCGGCCACAGTTTGAAGTTGATCTTTAGCAAGTAAACGCAAATCTTCCGGAGAGTTGATGCTGTTTAACAAAGAATACTTCTTTTCCATAATGTTTATCTTCACTCCTACTAATTTCTTCCCTCATATTTGAGGCAAGCTTCCCACAAAATAGAGAACAGGATATCGCAAATTTTTGACGAAAATGAACCGCTTGTTTTTGATATTAACAGAAAGCCGCTCTAATTCCTTTATGCCTTTAACTCTTCAGTTAAAGTCGGTTGAATGCTATTTAAAATTTCTTTAACCACACGTCCGTTACCTACAACTAAATTACCTGATTTCAAGTAATCTGTACCGCCAACAAAGTTAGTCACAATCGCCCCTGCTTCACGAGCAATCAGTTCACCGGCTGCACAATCCCAAGGTTTTAAGCCGATCTCAAAGAAACCATCAACACGACCTGCAGCAACATAAGCTAAATCTAAAGCCGCTGAGCCCGTACGGCGGAAATCTGCCACACCATTACTCATCAAACTTTCAAGCATATTTAAGTGTGCAGGACGATGTCTAACTACTTTGAAAGGAAAACCTGTTGCAAGTACCGCGCCTTTTAGGTCACGACGTTCAGCATCAATACGTACACGAAACTCGTTTAATTTTGCACCTTCGCCACGTACTGCTGTGAAAAGCTCATTACGGATAGGATCGTAAATAACACCTACAGTGGTACGCCCATTTTCACGAATAGCAATAGAAACCGCAAAATGAGGTAAGCGTTTTACGAAGTTAGTTGTACCATCTAATGGATCAATCACCCACTGAACATTTTCATTGCTTCCGTTTAAAATACCTGACTCTTCTGTAACAATTGAATGATCGGGATACGATTTACGAATCACATCAATAATAGCCGCTTCTGCCGCTTTATCAATTTCAGTAACGTAATCATTTGTATTTTTTTGTGATACCTGAGTATCTTGAGGCGATTGTTCATAGCCTTTGGCAATAATATTGCCTGCTTTTCGTGCAGCACGAATAGCAATGTTTAACATTGGGTTCATATTTCCACCAGATTTTAAAGAACATAAGGAGTAGCGATTATAAAGAAAGTAGTCGGATAAAGAAATAACAAGCGGTCTAATCTGTGAAAAATTTTGCAAAAAAGTCGCTTTTTCTAACCGCTTGCAGTTACGATTCGTTATAATAGCCCCTATCTTAGCCCCTATTAGGTATTAAAAATGCAATTCAAATTTAAAGAAAATCAAGATAAAGCTCGCTTCAAAACAAGAGATGAGCGTCGTTTTAATGAATCATCACCTTCTTCAGAAAAAGGAAGAGCCGGTGCTTTTAACCGGAAAGGTGAACATGCCAAATATGAACATAAAGACAACCGCAAACCTCGCGTTAACCGCGGGCAAGAAAATACGCCTCAAGAACGAATTTATCCAACTGAGGGCAGAAAAGCTAACGGTGAAGGTCATGTTCAAATTTGGGTAAAAGGTGGAAACGCGACAACAAAAGGGAAAAAGACAGGTCCACTTTCGCCAAGAGCACCGGAAAAAATCAAAAAAAATCGTGCCGAGGAGATGAAAATTTACGGCGAAAATGCCTGCCTCACGCTTTTCCAACAACGCCCTGAAGCGATTGTCCGTTTATGGGCAAATGTAGAGGGAGCGAAAAAATTGGGCGATATGATGAGCTATTTAGCAGAAAATAAAAAAGCTTATCATGTGGTTGACCGAGAAGAAATGGAACGAGTAACCGGTACCGAACATCACGGTGATGTCTGTTTATTGGTGAAAAAAAACTTACCATTCGTGTTAGAAGGTTATCTGCAAGTACCAAAGCAACAGGATTGTTTAATCCTATTAGATGGTGTCAATAATGCTCAGAATGTAGGCGGTATTGTACGAACCTGTGCCTTCTATGGCGTCAAAGGAATAATTACTGAAAATGCCGATACCTTAAATTCCAGTGCTGCTGCGCGTGTTGCAGAAGGCGGTTTGGAGTTTGTTCGTACGCTGGAAACTAAAAATAAACAGATTGCTTTAGTCCAATTGCGTCAAGCAGGTTACCAAATTGTACACTTAACTCGTCATAAACAAGCACAATCACTCGTTAAAACTAAACTTGCAGAAAAAGTCGTATTTGTGTTAAGTGAAGTTCCAAGCAGTGATATTGTTTATGCAGAAGATACCACCGTACAACTTTCCTTTGAAAACCCACTTAATAGTGGATTAAATGTGGCTGTGAATGCCGGAATTTTAATAAACCAATGGTATCAGACTCACATACTTTAACTCCTAATTTAGGTTAACAAGATGAATCAGCAAAAACCATTTGAAAAAATTGCAATTGTAGGCACACCTCGCCACGACAGTGCATTCGAAACCCATATTGCGATTTATAACTGGTTAAAAGATCGCAATTACACCATTTTAGTTGAATCAGCAGTTGCCTCACAGTTAAGGCTTGAGGAAAGCTACAACTTAGATGAGATCGGTCAACGTGCAGAGTTGGTGATTGTTATCGGTGGAGACGGCAATATGTTAGGAGTCGCCCGTGCCTTGGCAAAATATCGGGTTCCGCTTATTGGTATTAACCGTGGTAATCTGGGCTTTTTAACGGATATTGCCCCTCAAACCGCATTTGAGCAGCTCTATAGCTGCTTAGTAAAAAATGAATTTATCATTGAAGAGCGTTTTTTATTGGAGGCCTATATTGAGCGTAACGGTAAAATTATTGCTTCCAACAATGCACTAAACGAAATTGTCGTACACCCAACCCAAGTTGCCCGTATTATTGAATTTGAAGTTTATATTGACGGTAAATTTGCCTTTTCGCAACGTGCAGATGGCTTAATTATATCAACGCCTACAGGCTCAACAGCTTATTCACTTTCGGCCGGAGGCCCGATTCTGACGCCAAATATGAATGCCATGGCATTAGTGCCAATGCATCCACATACCCTATCTTCCCGACCGTTAGTGGTTGATGGTGATAGTCAAATTTCCTTACGCTTTGCCAAATATAACACCCCTGACTTAGAGGTGATTTGTGATGGACAAGAGAAAATGAACTTTACCCCTGAAGATAGAGTATTAGTCAGAAAAAGCATTGATAAACTACAGCTTCTACATTTAAAAGATTACAACTACTTTACAGTGCTAGGCTCAAAATTAGGCTGGGCAAGTAAATTATTCTAACAAGCAAGCGGTCATATTCGGTAAAAATTTTACTCAATATGACCGCTTTGTTTTTATGATTTTAAAAAAGTTTTATATAAATAGTACTATCTATCAGACTCAAAAATGCGTAAAATGGGCTATAAATAACCCACGCAAACGTTTACTTAAATTTTAGAGGAGTCCGCAATGTTAAAACGAGATATGCATATCGCAGATTACGATGCTGTTTTATGGCAAGCAATTCAAGATGAAGATCGCCGTCAAGAAGAGCATATTGAACTAATTGCTTCAGAAAACTACGCAAGCCCACGTGTAATGCAAGCACAAGGTTCACAATTAACCAATAAATATGCAGAAGGCTACCCGGGTAAACGCTACTATGGTGGCTGTGAATATGTCGATATTATTGAGCAATTAGCTATCGATCGCGCAAAAGAGCTATTCGGCGCAGATTATGCAAACGTACAACCACATTCAGGCTCGCAAGCAAACGCTGCGGTTTATATGGCTTTATTAAATCCGGGTGATACTATTTTAGGGATGAGCTTAGCTCATGGTGGCCACTTAACTCACGGTGCATCAGTAAGCTTTTCAGGCAAAATCTATAAAGCTGAACAATATGGCATTACTGCTGAAGGCTTAATTGACTATGATGCATTACGTAAACAAGCATTAGAAGTAAAACCTAAAATGATTGTCGGTGGTTTCTCTGCTTATTCACAAATTGTTGATTGGGCGAAAATGCGTGAAATTGCTGACGAAGTGGGAGCATATTTGTTTGTGGATATGGCACACGTTGCAGGTTTAATTGCCGCCGGCGTTTACCCTAACCCGCTTCCACATGCACACGTTGTTACGACAACAACACATAAAACTTTAGCCGGCCCTCGTGGTGGTTTAATTTTATCGTCTTCAGGTGATGAAGAAATGTATAAAAAACTGCAATCTGCTGTCTTCCCTGCCGGTCAAGGCGGTCCGTTAATGCACGTGATCGCAGCGAAAGCCGTGTGTTTTAAAGAAGCTTTAGAGCCTGAATTTAAAGCTTACCAACAACAAGTGGTGAAAAACGCGAAAGCGATGGTTGAAGTATTTAAACAACGTGGTTTCGATGTGGTTTCAAACGGTACAGAAAATCACTTATTCCTAGTGAGCTTTGTAAAACAAGGCTTAACAGGTAAAGCAGCAGACGCCGCTTTAGGTGCGGCAAACATCACCGTAAATAAAAACTCGGTACCAAACGACCCACAAAAACCGTTTGTAACATCAGGTATCCGAGTAGGTACTCCATCTGTTACCCGACGTGGCTTTAAAGAAGCGGATGTAGCGGCATTAGCCGGCTGGATGTGTGATGTATTAGACAGCTTAGGTAAAGATAATCACGAACAAGTGATCGCAGAAACCAAAGCTAAAGTGCTAGACATCTGCAAACGCTTACCGGTTTACGCATAATATTTCTTTAAGAGAATTCCTATAAACAAGAAAGGCGAACAAATGTTCGCCTTTCTTTATGTTAGCACTAACACAAAAATGTTTATTTT
The DNA here is from genome assembly GCF_013377255.1 of Mannheimia granulomatis. Lineage (NCBI taxonomy): Bacteria > Pseudomonadati > Pseudomonadota > Gammaproteobacteria > Pasteurellales > Pasteurellaceae > Mannheimia > Mannheimia granulomatis. The sequence goes on along the minus strand of NZ_CP016614.1, from coordinate 584,227 downwards.
GTATAACGTTGGAACACTAAGCAAGCATTCGTACCACCGAAGCCGAAGCTGTTTGACATCACAGTCGTTAATGCTTTGTCTTGGCGTTCTGTTACGATATTCATTCCTTCAGCCTGTTCATCTAAAGTTTCAATGTTAATGCTTGGTGCGATAAAGTTATTATCTAACATTAATAATGAGTAGATTGCTTCGTGCGCACCTGCTGCACCTAATGAGTGGCCGGTCATTGATTTGGTTGAAGAGATTGCAGGGGTTTTATCACCAAATACATTGCGAATTGCACCTAACTCTTTTACATCACCCACCGGTGTAGAAGTACCGTGTACGTTGATGTATTCAATTTCACCGTTTACGGTTGCCATCGCTTGTTTCATACAACGCTCCGCACCTTCACCGCTTGGCGCCACCATGTCGTAGCCGTCAGAAGTTGCGCCGTAGCCTACGATTTCTGCATAAATTTTCGCACCACGAGCAAGGGCGTGTTCTAATTCTTCCACAACCACAACTGCACCGCCACCTGCAATTACGAAACCGTCACGGTTTGCATCATAAGCACGGCTTGCTTTGGTTGGAGTATCATTATATTTGCTCGACACCGCACCCATTGCATCAAACTCTGTTGCACATTCCCAAGAAAGCTCTTCTGCCCCACCGGCAAAAACAATATCTTGTTTACCTAATTGAATTAACTCCATTGCATGACCGATACAGTGAGCAGAGGTCGCACAGGCCGAGCTAATCGAATAGTTCACACCACGAATCTTATATGGCGTTGCTAAACAGGCTGAAACACTAGATGCCATCGTTTTCGTTACCGCATAAGGACCAATACCTTTTACACCACGAGGACCACGTACTGCATCACATGCCACTAATTGGCTATGTGCAGAACCTGTACCGGCACCAATAACTAAACCGGTACGATCGTTAGAAATTTGTTCTTCGGTTAAACCCGAATCTTCAATCGCTTCTTTCATTGAAAGATACGCATAAGCGGCCGCATCTCCCATAAAACGGTAAACTTTACGGTCAATCAATTCTGCGGGATTCAATTTGATTGTACCGGCTACTTGGCTACGCATACCAACTTCAGCAAATTCCGGCACAAATTCAATACCGGACTTACCTGCTTTAAGCGACTCCAATACTTCTTCTTTGTTGTTACCAATACTTGAAATAACACCTAAACCAGTAATAACGACTCTTTTCATTTTGTTTCCTTCATTTTATGTTCTGAAAAAATAGCTGAATCAGCTTACACTTGTTCGCTGAAATAAGCTACTAAAACTTGACTATTCTACACGATTTCATGACTGGTCTGAACTCTTTTAATACATGCAAGTACCAGATCCGAGTTGTTTTTTATTAAACAGAGAAAAATTTGAATTCCTCGACTTTTTTAACTGACTTTATTACAAAATCCCCGTATTTCAGATAAAATATTAACAGATTCACTTTTTAGCAAGGAACACTGACGTGAAAGAATTAACACTGCATGCTAATTATTTAGATGGAACTGATATTCATGCTGTAAATAGAGTAAGCTTTGCTCAAAAACTCGCTTTCACGAAAGAGAGAATCAACAAACTCAATCAGTATCGAATTGAACGTGCAATAAGTGCGAATAATCAAAACTTCACCCATATTTTTTCACTGATTCCCTTACTGATTCATCTTAATCACCCTGCTTTGCCTGCTTATGTGGAAAATGCTCCGCAAGGTATTTGGCGTTTTGAACTCTCCGATTATCAAAAATACTTCCTAATGTCATATAGCTTTGATAAGTCACTTTCAGCTTACCACAGCGAAAACCAAACAAACTTTGATGCACTCTATTCTATGGGAAGTACCGGCTCTATTACCCAAACCAGTTTATCTGATCTTGATTTGTGGCTATGCTATTCGAATCATCTAACTATTGAGCAATATAAATTAATGGAAATTAAAATTGCCAAATTACAAGAATGGGCGAAAAGCTTTCAAGTTGATATCAATATCTATTTGATGAATCCGGAGCAATTTAAAAGCCAGACTTATAGCAGTGGTGTTACCGATGAACACAGTGGTTCTGCCCAACATTTTTTCTTGTTAGATGAGTTTTATCGCTCAGCTATTTTACTGGCAGGAAAACGCCTACTTTGGCTACATTTGCATAAAAATGAATATCAAAACGTCCATAATAATCCCGAAATTAATTTAGATGAATGGGTGGATTTTGGTGATTTTTCCAGCCTTTCTACCAGTGAGTTTTTCGGTGCAAGCTTATGGCAGCTCTACAAGGGTATCAACAATCCATATAAATCAGCAATCAAAATTTTGCTGCTGGAGTGCTACGCCTACACTTACCCAAAAACAAAATTAATTTCAAAAGAATTTAAAAAGAAAATCTTAAGTGATGATGCCGTGCAATATCACTTTGACCCTTATCTGGCAATGCTTGAATTAGTCAGTGAAACGCTTACTATCCGTAAAGAATGGGTAAAATTAGACCGCTTGCGTGTTTGTTTTTACACCAAAGCAATTGAGGGTGAAGCCAGTAAAAGCTGGCGTGCTGCCGACTTAAAAGAGTTAGTAACACAGTGGCGTTGGTCTGAAAAGCAAACAGAATTACTGGCTAACCGTTCCAATTGGAAAATTAAACAAGTGATGAAACACGAAATGATGTTGGTGGATCATCTACTACAAAGTTATCGCAATTTAATCCATTTTGCCCGTAAATTTCATATTAACCCGAGTATTATGACTAACGACATTGATATTTTAATGCGTCGCCTTTACTCTGTTTTTGAAACCTTACCGGGCAAAGTACCGTTAATTAATCCTAAAATTTCTTCAAACTTAGCCGAAAAGAACATTACTTTTATCGAATCAAAAGAAGGTTGTTCAATCCAACCCGGTTGGTATTTACTAAATCAAGCCCCTAAAAGCCAATATGATTCGGAAAACCGTTATGTTCACTATAACAAAAGTCCGATTAAGCTAATTGCATGGGGCTATTTTAACGGCATTATCAATGCAAATACTCATTTACATACAACAAGTCAAAATTTAGACACAGATAAATTACGCCAATTTATTACGGATTTACGTTTATCCTTCCCCACTCAAGCGCCGGAAGTAACAAACGAAGATATGCATCATCCAAATGAAATTCGTAATTTAGCGATTGCTATTAATTTAGTGCAAGATCCTACCCAGCATATTCCTGATCTGCCGAAAAAAGTCCATCAAAGCGATTTATTTAATTTCGGGAATGCTCAGAAACCGTTAGTTGGTAGTGTCAGCATTATTTATCGCAATGTATGGAATGAAATCCGTACTCAACATTTTGAAGGAGATGATGCCATTTTAAAATCACTAAAATTGGTCTCTAACCGGATTTATCAAGGGGTCTTTTCTCCTCAATCTATCAATGTATTTTGTTATAGCAAACATTTACGCAGTGAACTACGTGAATTCGTTGCTAATTTGGTTCACAAATGTATTACCATTCAAACCGGATGTGTGCTACAAGCAGATGAACTCAGCACCTTAAAAATTGCAGGCAAAACTTGGCAGTTAGTTTTTAGTAAACAAAGTTTTAAAATCAGACAATTGGAGGAACAAGCGGTCAAAAATACACATAATTTTGCAAATACCGGATTAAAAATAAAAGCACCGAAAAAAACCAAAAAAGTCTTCCCCCAACAGATCAGCGAATTTGCCAGCGAAGGCTTCTTACAGTTTTTCTTTGAAGATAATCCTGATAACAGTTTTAATGTGTATGTTGTAGATGAGCGTAATAGCGTAGAAAGCTACTACAACTGCCTAGGAAACAAAGAAGAAAAAATAAGAAAAATCAATAAGTTACAAAATGAAAAACAACTCAATGCAGAAACCACATCTGAGTTGAGTAGTTTTAATCACCCACAATTTTATCAATTAATTTCGCCAAATAATGAAATCTGTATTGTGCCGTTTCAAAGTAGGCAGCACTTAGAGTATTTGGCACAACAACAAAAACAAATTTAACAAAAATAAACAATCTACAGGTAGAAAAATGTCGAGTTTAGTCAGTCCAGAATTAATCAAAACTGTTGTGTTACTTGCAACCAGCGTCACTATTGTACCTCTTTTTAAACGAATCGGATTAGGTAGCGTATTAGGCTATTTGGTTGCAGGTTGCTTAGTCGGCCCGTCCGGTATCGGCTTATTCCAAGACCCAAGTGCTGTTGTGCATATGGCAGAACTTGGGGTGGTCATGTTTTTATTCATCATTGGCTTGGAAATGCACCCCGAATTGCTTTGGGCGATGCGTAAAGCTATTTTCGGACGAGGTTTCTTACAAGTTGCTACCTGCGGCACCTTATTAACACTCGCCGGCATTTATCTGCTAGGTTTTTCAAAAGAAGTCGCCTTTATTGCCGGAATGGGTTTTACTCTTTCCTCTACCGCAATTGTAATGCAAGTACTTGAAGATAAAGGCATCAACTCAACACCTAAAGGACAACGTATTGTTGCAACACTTTTATTTGAAGACTTAGCTATCGTTCCTTTATTGGCTTCTGTCGCTTTTCTTGCGCCAAATCAAGTCGATACTGAATCTAGTACAAATTGGGCCGCAATTGGCTTGAGCCTCGCTGCGGTACTGCTTTTAGTCGCCGCCGGAAAATGGTTGATTAATCCGATTTTCCGTATCATTTCAAAAGCTAAAATACGTGAAATGATGACTGCCGCTGCCTTATTAGTGGTGCTAGGTGCCGCGTTATTAATGGAAATCAGCGGGCTTTCTATGGCAATGGGAGCATTCCTTGCCGGCGTAATGCTGTCCGAATCCTCATTCCGCCACCAATTAGAAGCAGATATCGAACCCTTCCGTGGCTTATTGCTCGGCTTATTTTTTATGGGAGTCGGGATGTCATTAGATCTTAGCCTTGTTTTAAATAACTGGCTCTGGTTACTGGCAATTGTGGCCGTTTATGTGCTTGGCAAAGGATTGGGAATTTTTATTATCTCAGTTGTAACCCGATTATCGCTCACCGAATCTATTATGCGAACCACTATTATGGCTCACGGTGGCGAATTTGCCTTCGTTCTGTTTTCGGCAGCAGCAACCGCAGGCATACTCTCACCGGATAACCACGCTACATTCACTGCGGCGGTTATTGTATCAATGCTATTTTCACCACTGTTAATTCTGGTTAAACAAGGGGTGAAAAAGAAAAAAGCCAAACGCAACCTTCCCAATATGGCAGGAATTGAAATTCCGGATGATTTAGAGGCAAATGTTTTGGTAATCGGCTTTGGTCGTTTCAATCAAATTGTCTGCCAAGTATTATTGGCAAGGGGATTAAGTGTATCGGTGATTGATTCCAACACTGATCATATTCGCGCAGCCGCACGTTTCGGCTTTAAAGTGTATTATGGTGATGGTGCGCGTTTAGATGTATTGCGAGCCTCAGGTATTGCTAACGCCAACTGTGTGATTGTCGGCGTCGGGAATCCGGAAAGAACTGAAAAAATTGTTGAATTAATCAAATCAGAATACCCTCTTGTACCGGTTTTCGTACGCACGTTTGACCGTCAAAGTGCGGCAAATTTAGTGAAAAATCACCACGTAGATTACTATGTGCGCGAAACCTTTGAATCCGCACTCACCTTAAGTAAAGCAGCAATTGAACGTTTAGGCTCAAGCGAGGAAGAGGCAGCTGACATCATCAATTACGTCCGCCGTTTAGACACAGAACGCTTAAACGAAGAGATCCTCTATGGCTTCTCAGACGAAGTGATACGTAAATATTGGATGCCAACGCCGTGGGTAAATCCGCAACATGAAGGCACGGCACTGAATGCTGAAACCGCTGATATGCTGGAAGAACTAGGCGAAAGCATTGAAGTGGTAGAAGTTGAAGTAGACGATGAGCAAGAAATGCAAAAAATCAAACAAGCAGCAGAAAAGCACGCATAAAACTAATTAGTGGATTTCAAAATAAAACGACTTACTAAGTAAGTCGTTTTTACAATTTAAAGTTTGACAGGCTCAATAATTTCACTTGGGTAACAGCCTAATACTTTGAGATAGCTTGTGACTTTCTCAAGCTCAGCTAAAGCAGCTTGCGTATTTTGTGAATGGATATTCGCTTCTAATTCCACATAGAACATCTCTTCCCATGGTTTGCCGTAAATTGGGCGAGATTCTAATTTGGTCATACGAATGTTATGGGTTTTAAACACCATTAGTGCATCCACCAACGCCCCAGCTTGTTGAGTAGTTGTCATTAGTAGCAAAGTTTTAGTTTGCACCTGAGGAGAAACTTTTACTGCTTCCTTAGATAACACAATAAAGCGTGTAATATTATTCGGCTGATTGGCAATATCGGTTTTAATATTAGTTAAACCATAAAGTTTACCACCATCTTCATTACCCAACGCCACAATATTCGGTTTATTTAAACGAGCCACCATTTGCATTGCATGTGAGCTGCTTTCACAATATTTAATATGCACTTTATCTAAAGTCGCTAAAAATTGACTACATTGCTGTGCCGGCTGAGGGTGAGTGTAAACCGTATCGACTCCCTCTAAATCTACATTGCCATTCGCTAAAACACAATGCTTAATTGGATAAGCCAGCTCCCCTACCAACGTTAAATTGGTATGTTGTAATAAATCATATACTTCATTAATAGAACCCGAGGTAGCATTTTCGAGCGGTAATACACCAAAATCAGCCTCACCCAGACTCACCTTATCAAACACCTCATTAAACGAAGCGCAGCTTAATTCAATCAATGCCCCTTGATATTTCTTGGCAAATTGGCGGCTCGCCATATTGGAATAAGAGCCACGCATACCTAAAAACGCAATTGACACCTGATCTTCTTTTTGAGCATTAAGCTTATTTTGCAAATAATGCTGCTGAGTCAGCACTGAATCTTCAATAATACGTTGGAAAATCTGCGTAACATATTGCGGATCAAGCTGGTAATTCTCTGCTTCTGCAAAATTGACTAACTCTTGCAACAAGGCTTTTTCACGCTCTAAATCCCGCAAGGGTTTTTGAGTGATCTCTTTACTACGCACCACATCAAACGCCAAACGATGACGTTCTGCAAGCAGCTTTAATAAATTTCGGTCAAGGGTAGTGATTTGTGTTCGAATATCGGATAAATCTAAAGACATTATTACATTCTCTTATATTATATGTGGCAGAAATTATAACCTGTTCCACAATAAAGAAAAGACAAGCGGTTAAAATTACAAGTTTTTTTACAACAAAATGTAATGCTTTCTGCTAACGAGAGCCTTTCATTTACAGCACTTACTTTTCTGATAAAATAAGAAGTGCTTTCGGCATTTGCCAAGCAATGTATTTAACAGAAGGAATTAACCATGAAAAAATTACTTGCACTTTCAGCAATTGCTCTTTTAGCAGCTTGCAGCCAATCACATCACAACCACAAAGGCCATGACCATCATTACGGCAAAGAAGCGCACAGCAAAAACCCTGCACTTGCACAAGCGATGAAAGAATGCCACAGCACCATCAAAGAAAACAAAGATATGGTAGCATTTGAAAAATGTTTAAAAGAAAAAGGGTTCGAAAAACCGGCAGATCACCCGAAAGCAAACGGCATGCATAAACACAAAGACCCAGCTCTTTCAAAAGCAATGAAAGAGTGCCATAAAGGTGTGAAAAGCAAAAAAGACAGTGCAAAATTTGAAGCTTGCTTAAAAGAAAAAGGCTTTGAAAAACCGGCAAACCACCCGAAAGTGAAAGAGCATCACTAATTGATATAAAAACAAGCGGTCAATATATCACTTAAATTTGCAAAAATTTAAATAAAATTGACCGCTTGATTATATTTGACATATAAATTTTTCGTCTCTAGCTCCCTAGCTCCAACTGGTTAATATTCCTACCGCACCTTCCAACCCAAAGCCGTTTGCCCCTTGTGATTTACCCAAAAACGCTCCCACGCTCCAACTGCTGCTCTTGTTGTCGCTTCGGTTGCTTTGGCTGTCTGTAGCAGCGAGTAGGTTGACATTATTACCTTCAAGCTCTGTGCGGGTGGCATTGATTTTGGTGCTGACTATTGTATTATCGCCATCCGTTGCTCTCACTATCACCTTACCTGCTTCCAGCTCGCTGCCTTTGTGGGTGGTTTGTTGAGTGTGGCTGGTGGAAACCGATTTGCTTGAACCCATACTGACTGAGAGTTTAGCGTCACTGTTTGCCAGTTTTTCTGCGGTGTCGCCATTTGAGTTCAGGGCGTCAACCACTTTTGCTGCTTTTTGTGCCGTCTCATAAGCCTCATTCGCCGCTTTCACTTTCAGTAATTGACTTAAACGTTCATCCTTTACATCACCTGAACGGCTTAAGGCTTGTTTGGCTGCCATCACGCCATCTGTTACCGCTGAGCTGAAAGAGACGGTTAAGCCCGATTGTTTCTTCTCATGACGCTCTTTAGAAGAGAGGCTATCTTCACTCGCACCAATATAGGTCGATTTGCCTTCCACTAAAATCTGTTTACCCAACTCTTTAGAGGCAACCGCATCCACGCCCGCTAGGTGTGCATGATTGCCGGCAGACACCGTGATATTGCCTGAAAGACTGCCTAAGGTGCTGCGGGCTTCGCTACCTCGCCAGCCTTCTGTTTCGTGCTCGTGTTTTTCCGACCGCTTACCAAAGGTGATGCCAATCCCACCGCCGGAGAATACCCCTGATTTGGATTTTTCTCTCACACTCGTGGTTTTAAAGCGATTAACAGCGTTTTGTATCGTCACATTATTGCCACCTTTGATGATAAGGTAGTTAACCGCTTGTAACATATATTAAATAGCACTAACATGGGCGCTCTATCATGCTCAATCCAACATACAGGCTACATCCCTTTATTTCTTGATTTTAACTTTTCTACTTTAGAAGACTTTATTCTCTCTAGGCATTTTAATAAAAATAACATGCAAAGATATAGATAGAAACACAAAGAAAGCCACCCTCAATGACATAAAAAAACATCACCATAAATTGTATATAGTTCAAACACTCCATATTTTACCTTTGAATAATATAAGGAATACCCGCCAAAGAACAATAATAAAATTACAAAAGAAAAGATGAAATAAACTATAGAATATGAAAAAACATATAAAATCCATTTCATTTTATTTGCTCTCCATAGTCTTATTCATAAACTCTTCTGTTTTATCTACACCTGTTGACAACACCTCACTAAAAATAGAATTTACAGTAGGTTTTATAATATTTTTAACATACGGATTCTGAGAGTTTTGAGAAATGTTATCGATTTTTTTGCTACCAATAGCTCCTATACTAACACTTACCCCTTTCTTAAAGTATTCAAGATCTTCTTTTATACCAAATCTTGTTTCTTTCTCCAGTTTTTTTGTAGGAAAATAACAAAAAATCTATTTTCCATTTTGTTACCCTTTATTCCTTTTGCAAAAATACAGTATAGTTTTAAAGAGCGGAGATATAGATAACAAAATAGCCCCCATGAAGCTTAAATTAACACTATCCTTTAATATTAAAAATATATCTTTATCGAAATAATAATTCGCATTAGTAAAAATAGAAAATAAACTAAATGTTAAAAACAGTCCTAAAAAAGAGGCAACAAAAAAAATAGAAAAAATGTAAAATAACAAGTAAATTACTTCTCATCATTGCCTCCTTGTTTATTATTATCTATTTTATTTATACGATTATTGATAAATTCACTATATAAAGAATCAGCTACATTTCCTAATTTCTTTGGTAAATATTTATATTCGGAATCTTGCATTTACATTAACCGCCTTCCCCTCCTTTGCCGCTTTGGCAATAATATTCTCAAAATAAATTTTATATGCAGAGTTATTAAAATTAGCATCTTGTGGGAATAAATTATATTTACCTCCTTCATATTTACCTAATGCTTTAAGAAGCACATCAATTTCACCATTAAATTTCATTTACTTTATCCCTATCTGTGAGACTAGGCACTATTGCATTTCTGTTCTAACAAAAATTGCTCAACCAATTTTATTGCTTTTTCTTTATATTTATAATTCCATAAATTCCACCTAACAGGGCATCCATTCATTTCCCATTCATCAAGAGCTAGTGCATTTAGAATTTCCATATTCAACCAACTATCTAGATAGCCATAATCATTTTCTAGTGAACATACAAATTCATTATATGAAAAAATATCTTTAGTATGATGTGAAATATTATTTTTCATAAGTAACAGTAATAACCTTTCCTTTTTCATTAGGAATAATTTTAACGCCATTAGTTCTGTCTTTGTAAATAGTTACTCCTAAATTATTGACAGTTTTCTCTCCTGTCGAGATCGCATATTCAATAACTGATGGTAGTTAACATTTCCTAATACCATACACAAACTATCTCCTTTGTCCAAAATACATGACCATAATGGCTAGTGCAGTAATAATAGGCATAAATAATAAAAATCTAAGATCCTCAAGCATAAAATTTAAAAAAGGTATCCCCATTTTGTACTTAAAAAAATAAAAATATAATTTTATAAGCGAAAATATACCTAATATAGCAATATTAGAAAAAATATATGATATAAAAAATGCAAAAACATAAACTCTTAGAGGGTATTTCATTTTTCCACTCCATTTAAAAGTTTAAATTTTTCATATTCATTTTCTGAAAATTTATTACTAATGCTATCTACAGCATTCCCAACCCCTACTGGAATTGGACTAAGCTCAACATACCGACTAATTGGGCTTCCTACTCTAATCGGCTCTGTCCTTAGACTATTTCCATAAGTATTGATATTTTTATTCAAAGTACCTTCAACGCCTTTACCAAACACATAGCCAAACGTACTTGTTGCAGTTTTTACCCCGGCTTTTTCTAAGCCATTTTCAATAGAAAATCCTTGTAATTTACCATCTTGCCATTTAGTATTTTCTAAACCACCCTCTAAAAAACCTATTCCAATATTCCAAGCCGTATATCCTTTAAAACTAAAGTCTTTCGTAATATAGGCTTCTCCCATATCTTTTAAGGTTTCTTTTACACTAACCTCTCCATTAGTCAGGTATTGAGCAGCAGCACTTACCGCACCATTTGCCCCCAATATCACACGAGTTGATGTTGATGAGAGGTCGAATAGCGTTTTGCCTAATTTGCCAGCCCCCAATGCTGTAGAGAGATAATATTCTGGAACAACCGGTTCTGCTCCTAATTCTCGTCCAAAAACAGAGTAGTTATTTGAAAGACTAGCAATATTCGGATATTCCATCCTTGCACCAAATTCATAGGCATTCGTTTTTTCAGCTCTTACTGCACTAGCGGCTTGATCAATACCTTTTGTAAGCTCTCGCTTTATAAGAGGATCATTTTCAACTTTATGTCTAATCTCTTGATTAGATAAAGCATTCTCTATCTGAGTAATCGCCTCACTACCTAATAGCCCTTCTGTTGGTTTTACTTTAGCCTCAGATTTATTCGTATTCATTATTTTTGCCATCCAGCCTGAGCCGTCAAAGCGAACATTCTCTCTCGCATAATCAAATCCTTCTTTAGCAAGCGATGTTTGTTTAGCACATTCCCCTGTATTTCCTCCCAATCTGCAAGCAGCTTTTAATGTTTCACTATTTGCTTTATTCACATCAGTAAATTCTTCTTTTACTTTTTCAATACATTCTTGATTGTTGCCACAAGAAGTTACCTCTCTTTTGTAGTCAATCCAGTCTTGTTTGGATAGGTAGTTATTTTCCACCGCATTCTTCCCAATCCCTTGCCCCGTTTTCACCGCTTGGGCTGTTGATAGGGAATTTCCTCCGCTTGCAGATAAACCACCAGCCAGCCCAACAGCCACTTGGCTGAGTTCCGACACCGTCCGTTTTTCCGCTTCTGTTAGGTTTTCAGGCTTTTTACCGAAGAGGTTTTGGGCGATGATACTTGCCCCTACTTCGCCCGTTACTGCTGCAACCGCACCTGCTTCAGCCTTACCACCTTGCGTATAAGCCTCCACCGCTCCCCACACAGCGTGAGCAATCAGGTTAGCCGCTTCGTTGCCTTCGGTTGCTTTTTTGATTTCTGTATTGATATAAGGCGAAATTGCACCTGCTGCCACACCTGCGGTTGGGCTGCCGCCCAAGGCTAACCCTACCGCATTGGTTATCGCATCAACCCCTTGTCGGTAAGTGCCTCCGGTTTCCCATCTCTCGGCTTCTTTCTCCAGCTCATTCGCTTTGGCAAAGTTGCCCGCTGCTTTTGCCTGTTCTGCTTCGGCTCGTTTATTCTCTGCATGAGTAGCGACTTTTTCATTGATGGTAGAAACCGTTGTGGTTTGAAAATCAGTAATGGCTTTTACTTGATAACCTAGCTCACTTTGGAGTTTAGCTTTATCAAAGTTATTTATTGATAAAATAATCATCAATAATATTTTAATCACAAATTACATACCCCTTTATCCCATTTAGAATTTTGATATCCACATTCAGCAGGAGTTAAATGAATATACCCTTTTTTAATCATACAGTGATAAAAGATATCTGACTTTTCTACTGTAGTTATACTTTCTTCTTTATAATCTCCATATTTACCGCCACAAGCTACAACATCTTTCCAGCGTTGTTCTGAATTTGTTTTGCCTAAATTATATGGTTTTTGGTATCTAGATATTGAAGGAAATACATCTCCTTTATCTATATAGCAATTAACCATTTGTGGAGTATAAATACATCCATCGGAATAAAAACAACCGTTTAATAAAAGTAAAATTCCTAAGTATAATTTCTTCATTTTATTGCCCTCCTAATTTAAACAGTACTTCCATCATATCTAGACTGACTAAATCGGATATAGTGAATGCTACTGCAACAGGAGTTACAAATACTTCTGTTATCATAAATTACATACTCCTTTATTCCATTTAGGATCCTGATAACCGCACTGGTTGTTTTTTATGTATATATACCCTTTGTTTAGCATGCATTCATCAATCTTTTGGTAAAATTTTTCAATATCCTGATGTTCAGGATAATAAGTCAAATTGTAGTCTCCATATTTTCCACCGCAAGAAACAAGGTCTTTCCATCTCTGCTCAGTGTTTGTTCGACCTAGAGTTGCTTTCTTTTGGTAGCCCGCCACTAATGGAAATTCTTTTCCTTTATTCTTATGGCAGCTATTAGAAACCACTTGAATAATAGGTTTAATGCATTCATCTTCAAAAGAATACAAACAACCATTTAATATGACAGAAGAAGTGATCAGTAATAATCTTTTCATACTAATTACCTCCCAGTTTAAATAGTACTTCCATCATATCTGAACTAATCAAATCAGATATTGCAAACGGAGCTGAAATGGGGATTGCTATTTCTGTTGTCCTATCTGCCAGAAACTGCTGAACATTATTTTTCTTGGAAGTATTTCCTTGTTTGTCATACCATCTTGGTAGTTGTCCTCCTAAATAATCATGAGTTCCTGCAAAACTCTCTACTAACATATCCGAGAAATCACCGGCTTTATATGGAAATTCAGCACTACCTAAATACCAACCACCTTGAATAGACTGATATCCCCCTGTTGGTCCATATAAAGAACTTGCCTTTTTATTTTGCTTAGGATCAATAGCATCCAATAATGACGGTAATTCTTTGCTTCCTTTATAAACCACCCTTCCGTCATCATTAGTCTGACATCTATCACTCCCACAAATTACATCTAGGTCAATCCTTACACCACCTAACTTCACACCATCAAAATAACCACTATCATAGCTGTCATTTCTGAATACTTGTCCTGTTTTCTCATCTTTAATTCCAGCGAATAATCGAGAATTTTTCAACGTTTCTTCACGCATTTTTGTTGCTGCAAGTTGTAGTGTTCCTTGCGTAATGGCTACATCAGGTGTTCCTGCAATGATCCCTACCGTTGTTTCTAACAAACGCTTCTGATACTGTAATTTATAAATGTCTTTATAAAGTTCATCTTTCTCAGCTTCTGTTTTGGCAAGTTTGACTTTTTCTCGCAATTCAGCTTGTTTTGGTAAAACATACGCATCTATCGCAGAAAAAGCATTTTTCCTAAAATCTTCAGTTACCTTAACTTGAATATTTAACTCTTTGAGTACTTTTTCTTTGTCAAATCGATTTTCTAATTTACCCGAACGACTTTCCGCTGTTTCAGTAGTAATATCAGTTTTAACGTCTTCTTTAATTTGCTCAACAGTTTTACCCGTTCTATCCAATTGCTCTTGTTCATCTCGAATAATCAGATTTTGTGTGTTAATTCCAGATATAGTTTGGCTGGATTGGCTATCTTTATCTGAGCCAATACCAATAGAAATATCCCCGATGAATGATTCTGTTCCGTGAGCTAACACTTTTTCTCCATAACCATTTGTGTTATAGACTCCCTCTGCCTGATACAAAGGCTCTCCGTTTTCATTCACCGCTTGTTTATTACTCTGTGCTTGTCCTTTATCTCCCAACGGTGTATCAAAATTTGCTGCCGCACTCGCACTGACTCCCACGCTACTGCCTTTGTAGTTAGCGTGATTGTCCAAGTTCGTGGCATTCAGCGTACCTGTCGCAAAACGGTTTTTACCTTCCGCTTCGGCTTTTTCAGTTGAGGTCACTAAGCCAGCAGTCAGTTCCGTATGGTTTTGGATATCGACATCATACCCCTCATCCCCGGCAAAAATCCCTGCCTGCTGATTGACTGTCGCCATATCCGCTTTCATCTTCGATTTGCTGTAACTCGCACTGCCCGAAGCACCATAACCCACCGTCACTTGGGCTGAGGCACTTTCTTGCTTGCCCTCATACTTCATCGTGTCTTGCAGGCTTTGGATATTCAGGTTTTCCGCATCCACTTTGACCGATTTGCCTTTGGCTTGTGAGCCGATAATGTTGGCATCGCCTCCGCTTTCAATCGTGGTTCGACTGTCTAAGCTTCCCACTTGGCTTCCTACCCACGCTTGGCTTTCACCATTACCGTAGCCTTTTGCCACATTACCACCTGCCGTGACACCAAACGCAAAACCGCTTGAGCCGTAGCTGATTGCCACACCGGCATTAAAGCCGCTGGATTTGTTTTTACTCCGTTCAAGGCGGTTTTCATCGACTGCCAAAATATTGACATCGCCCTCTGCTTTTAAGTGTGTGCCGGCTTTGCCTGACACATCAGAACCAGCAATAGTGAGGGTCGAGTCTTTTCCAGCCCCTTCCGTTTTGATATTCACTTTGCCACCAGCATTGATTTGGCTTTTCTCGACCTTATTCCCTTCGCTGTGTTGGGTTTCGACACTCTTTTGTTCTCCATAAGTAATAGAGACACTCACATCTTGGCTTAGAGCTTGAGTTGGGTTCTGTCCCATTGCTTTGGCAAGGTTGCCAACTTGTTCTGCCGCTCGCCACGCCTCAAAACCAGCATTCACCGCACCTAATGCATTGATTCGGTCGTTTTTATTGCTACCCACCGATTTTGCAGATTTCACCGCAGAATCGACCGCTTGTAAGCTCATTTCTAATTCCTATATTTCATATTTTCCATACAAGTCTTAGTATTATCTCCATCCTGTGCTAAACACCAATATATAGGAGCTTTAAATTTATAACCAAGCTGATATATACAATCTCTAAAATAAGCACCTTCTTTTCTTATCAGATAAGAATAACGTTCATAATCTTGTTTCCTACGATAAAGATTTTCCCAATTTGTATCTCCTTCCTTTAATAAATCTTTATCAGCTTTTGATAAGTTATCATTTGATTGTTTTCTACAGAAAGCCCAATCATTTTTCTGTTCTTCCACACTTGCTTGAGGTTTTATCCAAAATTTATATTGCGCAGGTGAACCGTTAGCTAAGTAACATCCTGATATTATCAAAGGAAATATGATGAATAACTTTTTCATTATTTATCTCCTTCTTCATTATTCAGTAATTTTTTATTATTGAATTCAATTACCTTTGTTTTTGGACCAATTTGCCCCCAAGTGTTTTTTTGATAATCTTTGATTTTATCAATATTTTCTCTGTTAATCCCATCCTTATCAGTATTTAAGAAGTTAATTACTCTCTCATCCTTATAATAAGCCTTAGTATGATCTCCTGCAAAAATCCCCCATAATGGGATACCCGTTGTATTGCTGCCCGTTGTGTTAGTATTACCAATCCCTAAACTAAATTTCCCCGGAATCCAAAGTAACTGCACTCCTGTGCCGACAATATCTCTAGGTGCTACCGCATACTCCACGTTTCCATCTCTAAATAGGGAAGCTGCTTTCTCTGTATAACCTTGATCATACAAACCAAAAGATAATCTTCCTCCAATAGTATTATTGGTCATCGGGTAAGATGTTCCCACCGTATTAGCATTTAATGTCGTATTATCGAACTGCATTCCCTTATAAGCAGCCCAATTCATCGCATTTTTACTGCTTGAGACTCCCAAGCTATGTGATAAGTGTTTTAAATCCACCCGCTCAGTCGGGTTATTTCGGTTGTATTCTTCCAATAATCCCCAGACTTTCACTTGCTTTCTGCTGGCATTTGAAGCACCAAATATGCTCGGCATATCTAAACCTGCTCTTAAGCGTTCAAATACTATGTAGGTCAATTCGGATTGCACTGAGGTATAAGGTTTTCTGACCACCAATACATCATTTTCTAAATAATCTTCACCTCCATATTGAATAGCCCCTTGCAAACGGTCATCATCATTTTTATTCATAATACCGTGGGCATACATTCTTGCTAACTTTTCAGCTTTTTCTTTTTTTTTGGCACTTCCAAATTATCCATATTTAAGAAACCTTTATTAATAAAAATATAATTAAACAATATTTATTTCTTGTATTTTTTGTATGCTTCACATTCAACCTCATTGGAATAATGATAACAATACTTAGAAAATAACTGTGATTTAAATACAAACCCTTTTTTTCGTAAACATTTCCCATGATATAATCCAACTTCATATCTATATGGATATAAATTTTCATCATCCTCCAAGCCCTTAGTCTTTATAACTTGTTTTCTTCCTTCATAATAACACTCATTATAAAGTTCAAAGCTGACATTTTCTTTAGTGTCTAAATGCTCCCATTGGTCTTCAGATTTTGGAATAATTGAAGAATAACTTGGATATAATGAAATAATGGATGAACAACTTGCCATAGAAATAGAACACAATAAAAACAATAATACTTTCATTTTATTCTTTCTCCGAGAGTTTGTTGAATTTTCTAATACCATTAGGATAAGTATTTTTTAACATTTCATAAACATCTGCCCATTTCTTTTCTTTATTTCCATTCTCCTCTAGTTTATAAATATACTTCAAATTATTAATATTCTGATTAGCCTCTGAATGAGCTTGACCAAATCCTAATCCCTCTACTTGTCTAGCATTCGGATTATTTCCTATAAACCAACCTCCTATTCCTGAATATACAAAATCACCTTTTGCACCATGATATTCCGTATTCACACCGCTAAATAGCTCTTTCGCTTGTTTGTCTATTTCAGCAGACGGATATGAACCGCCTAAATGCGAGAAATTAATCTTCGTGTTCTTATATTCATTTCCGACATACTCCGACCAATTCAGCATATTTTTATTGCCCGAGACACCCAAACTGTGAGCTACGTTATTAGCAGAGACTGATGATTTTCCTTCAGATATTCTATGTGCATTATACTCTTCCAATTTCTTATTGATTTGAGCGTGATCCCTTGTCGCATTTGAGGCTCCAAATACACTTGGCATATTTGCCCAAGCCCTCAAACGTTCGAAGCCTGTAAAAATAACTTCATTAACAACACCAGCACTACCTCGATTTAAAATCACCGCTGTTTCGTCAATTGAGGTCAAATCCCTATCGTATAAAATTGCACTAGATACTTTGTCTTCTCGTTCCAGATTCAGCATTCCCGCAGTAGCAACTTTACTCAGTAATTGAGCCTGCTCATCCGTTAAAATTTCATCACCGTAAATAATCTGTTTTAATTCTTGTGAATTATCAGCCTTGAAATCTAAGCAACTGATATGATTACAATCTTCAGTTTTCTTTTGAACGGAAAATACGGAATCCTCATTTTTTTCCATTTTGTAATAAATTTCGTCACCCCTTTCGTGAAGATTTTCCACAAAATCCGTTGCCGTTTTTAAATCTCTCTCGACATCAGCTTTTATTTGTTCAATATCCGCTTTATTTACTTCCTGATGAATATTCGCTTTATTAATTTCTTTTACCGTTTCCCCCGCTGTTTTTCCGGTTAATTGCTGTTGAGCTTGCTTATCTCGAATGATGATGTTTTTTGTGTTAATTGAAGCCGTTGTAATACCGTCTTCGCTGCCTTTATCACTTGCTTGCCCTAAGAGTGCCGTTGCCAGTTTTGCAACGCCCCTGTTGCCTTGTGAAGCAGCACCGGCAACACCACTCATCTCGACTTTTGATGAGCCATCTTTGTGATTTTCTCCAATTTGTTGTAATTTCACCCCAGCTATTTCTTTCGGGGCTTCACCGCCGCTCACACTAAAACCACCATTCAAGCCAAAGCCTTTTGCCGAATAATCCGAATGATTATAAATATCCTGATAAGTCAGTGTATTCGTTGTAAATCGATTTTTTCCGTCTTGTTCCGCTTGTTCTGTGGAAGTGATTGTTCCGCCTTTTAAATCGGTATGGTTACGAATATCGACATCATAGCCATCATCTCCAGCAAATATCCCTGCTTGTGTTTTCACATTCGCATAATTTGAGTAGGCTTTGGAATTATTGTAACTACCGCTAGCTGAAAAACCATAACCCACCGTAACTTGTGCAGAAGCACTTTCTTGTTTGCCCTCATATTTTGCGGTGTCTTGCAAACTTTGGATATTCAAGTGTTCTGCCGTAAGTTCAACCCGTTTACCTCTCACTTGTGAGCCGATAATATTGGTATCACTTCCGCTTTCTATCGTAGTTTTGCTGTTTTTATCGCCCACTTGGCTTGCCAACCAAGCCTGACTTTCACCATTACCGTAGCCTTTGGCCACGTTTCCGCCTGCGGTTATCCCTGCCGATACCCCATTACCGAATTGGATCGCAACGCCCACATTAAAACCGCTCGATTTATTTTTACTGCGTTCGAGATGGTTTTCGTCTGCTGCTTCAATACTGACTTTGCCGTCCGCTTTTAAATGCGTACCGCCTAAACCGGCAACATCCGAGCCGGCAATAGTGATATGTGAATCTTTACCTGATCCTGCCGTTTGAATATTCACTTTACCTCCTGCATTAATTTGACTTTTTTCCGCCGTATTACCCTCGCTGTGTTGCGTTTGTACCGATTTTTGCTGTCCGTAAGTCAAACTAACCCCTACAGCACCGCCTGTCAGTGAGCCGTTTGAGATGGCTTCATCTATTTTCATTATTTGATCCACCGCTCGCATTGCCTCAAACCCTGTATTTGCTGCAGCCATTGCATTAATGCGGTTATTTTTACTATCTCCCACAGTTTTTGCAGATTTCACCGCAGAATCGACCGCTTGTATCGCTTGTACCACAGGAATATTCACCGCAATCGTGACGCCTTTTTGTTCATAAGTTCGTTTATAGTTGCTTTCATAATCTGAACGAGCAGCAGTAATATTGGCAGACTTCGCTGTAATATCTACATCGCCGTCTCGAGAAGTCACGATACTGCCGGTTTGTTGGTAATGCCCGTCTGTACGGATTATCGTATCGCCCGATAAATTCCCCACTTGGCTACGAGCTGCACTTTGTTGGGTGTGGTCTTGTTCAATCTGTTCTTTCTTCTTGCCCACACTAAAGCCAATACCGCCCGTCCCCATTAAACCGCTTTTCGTTTTAATGTGTTCCTCTTCGGTATAGTGCGTATTAGTCGCAGAGGTGATATTGACACCGGCTTTGCCGTCAATCAGTAACTGTTTATCGGCAACCACCGCAGAGCCGTGAATATCCACTTTGCCGGTTTCCGAGTAGATTGTTACGTTCTTGCCATCTACCTCACTGCGGATATTTTCAGTGGTATTATGATAGTGCCGGCGGGTTTCCGTCGTTTTACTAAACCAGCCTTTGGTACTGCCTTTCGAACTGCTGGCTAATTGTTCGGATTGCACGCCTGATTCAATACGCACGTCGCCTTTTGAGCCGATGAAAGTGTCCCCGTTTTCGCTGCTCACTGTCGCTTGGCGAAACGTAGCATTTTCCATTCCGACTAGGCGAACACCGTCTTTACCTCTCAGGGTAGAGCCAATTTCACCTTGTTGGTCTAAACGATAGTAGTTATCTGCATTGCCGTTGTAATGTTCTTTGTTACTGACATTCAGTGTCGTGATGTTCAATGTCTTGTCTGCACTGGCTGTTAATGTGCCTTCGCTTTCAATATTAGCGGCTTTTATCGTGAGGTTATCATCACTGTGTAAAGCTAAACGTCCGCCTTCACCGGTGACTTTTACCGAAGCGAGTTGGTCTAACACCGTGCGGGCAAAATTGCCATCCGTACTTTGGCTCGATGATAGGGTAGAGCTGATTTCAAGATTTTTTCCGGCATAAAGGGATAAATCTTTCACCGCCTCAATCTTACCGCCTAAGTTAATGAGATTCTGCGTAACGGATAGGTCTACCGTATTCCCTAACATTACCCCTCGGTTTTCCAGCTGATTGCTATGTAGGCGGGTTAAATCCAAGCCGGCAATTACCCCGCTGTTTTCCACTTTATCCGCACTGCCGATAATTTGATTCGCCGAAATCACTGCGCCTCGAGAGGTAATGTCACTATTGCGAGCAACGAGATAAACCTGTGGCACAAGGGCGGTGACTTTTCTCCCATCAATAAGGGTGACTTCTTTGTTTACCAGCCACACCATATCAGTCGTGAGTTCCGACATCTGTTTAGCCGTTAAGCCAACACCCACTGCAAGGTCAAATTGTTTGGCGTATTTCACTCCGCTATTCATTAAGGCTTTGTATTGCTCTAAATCATTAGCATAGCCTTGTATAAATCGGCGACCGGTGAGTTGGTTGATTTGTTCGTTGATTAAACGTTGCTCATAGAACCCATCGCCCAAGCGTTTATGCACGTTATCATGGTTGTGGCGAAGCTGTTCAAACATATAGTCTGAACTCAGCCACTGTTTGCGGTCGGTAAATTTAGGGTCGGTTTCGACCAGATAGCCGTTTGTTGCATCCGGGTTGATTTTGTATAAACTCGCCTGTGGTAACGTCACGTCCGCTAAATGGGTTTTAATTGTCGGTAACGTCAACTCACCAAATTTATCGGGATCAAAATTATCAATAGTGGTATCTAATTTACCGATAACTTGCCCTGAATTAACGATTGTGTTTTTATCTTTATCGTTAAGCGTTGGCGTCAGTGTAATATTTACCGTACTGCCTTTTGAGTCGATGTTATCCCCTGTAATGCTGATGGTGTCTAGGGAAACGTTGTTGGCTTCGACTTTTTCACCAATTTTATTACCAGTATATTGTGGACTTATTCCTATAACGTTTTGTATTAAATTAAAATTAATGTCCTCATAAGAATATTCATCTATGTCTCTATCACCCATTGGTTCACGAAAGTTTTTATGACGCCATTTTCTTTTTGTTGGTCTTCGTTCAAATTTATAAATGGTTTCTTTTCCTAAATCATAATGTATGATTTTTCTTTCCAAATCTTGATTAACTAGAGAAAAACCATTCCCTATTAATGATTTATTATATTCATTCTCAGTAAAATGCTTGCCATTTAAAATAAGCCTGTCGCCTACTAAAATATGGCTATATTTATTTAACATTTTCTCTTCACCATCAATAGATAATATACCACCAACTAAAAACTTAGCAGGAGAGGCATCATAATAAGTAGGCGTTTTTGTCTTGCGTAAATAATCTTGTTCAAACCAAAAGTCTTGACTACCATTAGAATAAGCATTTGGATCTTGTTTATTTCTATCAAAAAATATAAATCTGGTATGTCCGCTTTTATGCCCGTTATAACGATGATAAATACCATCAACCCCATGTCTAAACCAGTCTGTTCGTGTTGTTTTACCGTTTGCATCGGTATATTCACGCATATAATTTAGATGTTTTTTCTCACTCTCTTCAAAGCTTTCCTTCAAATGTATATCCTGATTTATAGCCTCTTTTATGCCTAGTTGAACATTTCCTAGTACTTCAATTGTCGCACTACCATTATCAACAAAATCTGCTTTACCAATTGCAGAACCTTCACTATCTAAATCACCACCAATCGCCATTTCACCTAAGCTCAGAATAAGCGAGTGATCTCTATTCGTTAAAGTCCCTACACCAAAATCCAATCTTTTTCGTGCAGCGATTGTTGCAGCATGACTTTTGCCATTTGCTACTTCCGCAATATTATTGATGTTCTGTCCTTTTAATGACAGATGATCACCATAAATCCTTCCTGTTCCAATATTTTTAATTTTACTTGCATTTAGTAATGTTTTCTCGCCATCAATCAAGCCTCTATTGGTTATCTCTTTCGCCGTTAATTTGCTGTTTTTTGAGGAAATTTCACCGCTTGCAGTATTGATAATTTGATTTGCAGAGAGGGTTGCACGATTACCAATCAATAAAGCAACATTATTGGTAAAATCGCCTCGCGTACTAAAATCGAGATCATTCCCAACCTCAAAGGTGTTATTTAAAGTAAAGCTATCTTTTAAACGAACGGTTAAATCTCCTTCCGTTTTAATTGAGCCTTCATTTTCTAACGTTTTTGCTGTTAAGTTAATGCGATTTTTTGCTTGAATTAAACCTTCTTGATTGTTAAGGCTTAAATTGCCATTATCTTTTATGGTTAATTCATTATCTGAAAGCAATTCGCCCTGTAAATTATTGAGGGTTTGATTAACCGTTATCATTGCAACATCAGCAACATAAACACCACCTTGTTGATTGGAGAGCATATTGCTATTTAGCGTTAATTGCCCTGCTTGAATACCTTGTGTCGGGGCTTTATCGGTGTGTTTTCTTTTTGTGTTTTGGTTAGCTAACTGCTCTACATTTAACACAAGCTGAGTTGTGCCTAAAATCAACGAACCAACATCACTGACTGCGTTATTATCAATCGCTTTCGCATTCACTTCCGCTGTTTTCGCACTGATTGTGCCGGCTTTATTATCAATTTGTTCGGCATTAAGCGTTAAATTCTCTTTACTATTTAAAATGCCTTGTTGGTTATTAATGTTAGAAGTAGCCGAAACCGCCAATTGTTTATTTGAATGGATAAAGCCTTGTTCGTTATTAAGCACGGAAAGATGATTTAGAGAAAGTTTATCTAAGCCGATAATCCCTTTATTTTCAGCTTGCGTATTACGGTTATCAATTTGGTTTTGCTGTGTATTAATTTCTGTCTGTTTTGCCGAAATTAAGCCTGCTCGGTTATCTAGCTTACCGCTTTGAATGTTTAATACTTGGTTAGCAAACAGTGTGCCATTGGCATTATCCAGCGTTGATTGGTGGGTATTAATTGTAAGAGAGTCTGTTTTGCTGGCAATAATCCCATTCCGGTTAGTAATGCCTTGTTTAGCCTCTAATGTAAATGATTTATTTGCTTGTAAACGGCTATTTTGATTAGCGACTTTATCGGCATTGAGAGTAATTTCATTGGCACTAATTTCGCTATTTTGGCTTGAATTAAGTTCCGACAAAGTAAGCGTTGTTTTGTCTGCTGTAATCAATCCATTTTTTTGCGATAAGTTTTTCGATTGAATATCAAGATTACCGCTAATACGAATTTGCCCGCTATTATTGATGATTTCACTTGTATTGAGCTGAGCTGTATTAAAGCTGAGGACATTACCCATCTGGTTATCTAGCACTTTTGTATTTAATGCTAAATTTTGCCGAGCAATAATACCTTTATCTTTTTTTCCGGTAAGGGTATTTTGATTATTTAACGAGCCATTATTCGTATCTAAGCGAATATTATTAGCCGTAATAAAACCTTGCTCATTTAATAATGAACTACTTTGTAAATTCAATTGTTGAGCCGCAACAATTTTACCTGCTGTATTATTGATCTGATGATTATGAGTATTTAACTGTAAATCCGCAGTTTTGCTACCAATAACTCCGCCAATATTAGTTACATTACCACCTGTTGTTACATAAGCCCCTTTTTTCGCCACAATACGGCTATTTTGATTATTCAATTCGCCCTTGGTGGTAAGATTAAGTTGCTCTGCAAAAATAAGACTATTTTCTGTGGAAGCAAGGTTATTTGAATTTAATTGTAAATGTTGAGCCTCAATAATCCCTTTTTGCTGGTTAATTTCGCTCACCGTTAAATTCGCTTTTTGAGCCGAAGAAAGTATTCCTTTGTGGTTTAACAATATATCTGCATGAATATCTACATTATGCTCAGCACGAATAGCCCCTTCTTCATTATTTATTTGAGAAGTCATTAAACGAATATTTTCACTTGTTATTTGACCTTTTGTATTATCAAGTGTCTGACTTTCTAATAATAGCTCCTTGCCTGCAATAATGCCTTTATAGGTTGAGGTTGAGTTTGTATTCTTATTACTCACTAATCCATTTTTAACCGCTATACCTATTTTTTGTTTAGCATAAATTAAACCACTATCATTATTTAAATTTTGGCTATTGATTCTTAGATTTTCTCCCGCAAATAATTTTCCATCAGCCGAATTTAAATGGCCTTTTAAATCCAAATAAAGCGATTTTCCACTACTTAGTGTGCCTTGTTGATTGTCTAATTGCTTAGCATTAATGAAAAAATTACCCTGCGTGCTAAACTCGCTACCTTGGGTATTAATCCTCTCTCCGGTTAAACGAAAATCCTGCTCACCCGTTTGTTTCCACACTGCATTTTGGGCATTTAAGGATTTTTGTGATGTATTTATCACGTTCGCTGTTAAAAAACTGCCTTGTGTGGAAAGTAAGTTTGGCGTAGTTAAATGGATTTGTTCTGCCGTTAAACGCGCATTATCTGCCTGAATATCGCCTGATTTCGCCGTATATTCAATTGTATATGCATTATTTTGGATTAGGTTAGCGTCAATTTCTGTGGCAGAAATCGTGATTTTGCCTGAGGCAATATTTTTCCCCTGAGCGGTAATTTTTCCTTGACTGACAAGGTGAACGGATTTTCCTTGTGCAGATTTTTCTTCTAATTGTCGGGCTCCACCTTGCTTACCATCTTGGATATTTACCCCCGCGGCAATTAAAGAATCCTTCGTTGCTTCTATATTTTTTGCAGTATAACGAATATTTCCCTTCGCTACCGCCTCACCACTTTGGTGAATTTGAGTCTCCGCTTTTTGCTGAATATTGCCGCCACGAGCAACCATCGAGCCGCTGTTTTGAATGTCTGATTTTGAAGTGAGCTGAATATCCCCCTGCTTATTCTCAATTTTCCCTTTATTTTCAATCCCTTGGCTTGCGGTTAATGTCACCGGTTTGGCTGCATTGAGCGTGCCGGTATTCACAATTCGCCCTTGGCTGTCGATTTGTAGCGTTTCACTACTCGCGCCAATATGTCCTGTATTGCGTACCCCCACACCCTTTTCCGTGCCGATGAGGTGGATTTTGCCCGAATACATGCCGCCTAGTTCACCCACATCAATTGCCACCTGTGGTTTGTCTTCATTTGCAAGCGGTTGTTTTGTATTAATAATTTGCAAATTTTTGTCCGTTTCCGACCGCTTGATGGTGTTTTTACCAGTAATCACCTTTGTCTCTTTTTTCGACCAAATTCCGGCATTCACCTCAGCTTCTCGGGCAAGAATTTCGGTGTAGTCCACACGGCTGTTGTCCAGCCCTTTACCACTGACTTTTACTTTTCCCGCCTCTATTTTGAAGTTGTCCACCTGCCCGTTTTTGATTTCCGGTTTGCCGGTAGTAAAAGTCGCTCGGTCGGAATTAATAATCCCACAGCCTTCGCAATGCAAGCCGCTTGGGTTGGCGATAATCACATCGGCTTTTTTCCCTGCAACCTCCACATAGCCTTTCATTACAGAAGGTTTGTTGGAATTGACTTCGTTTAAAATCACCTTCGCTTCACCGCGAGCTAAATAAGGGTTGCCCTGCACTAATCCTGCTTGTTGGGTTTGGGTAGTTGTACGGCTGTTGTTGAGAATTGCCCCTTTCTCGGCAACATCAAATTGGCTGTATTTGTTGTGAGAAAGCCCTTTATCGTTCGGAGTTTGGATATTGACTTGAGGTAAACCGTTTGCGGTTTGTAAGATAATCGGCTGCTGATTTTTCGAGGCTGAGCTGTCAGCTTGAATAATTAAATTTTCCGCAAAGGCATTCTGCGAAAAAGTGACAAAGCCCAAAGCGTAGAACAAACTAAATACAAGCGGTCTTATCTTGCAAATTTTTTGCAAAATCTGACCGCTTGGAGAGGATTCTGTTGATTTCCCTTCAGATTTGGCTAATTCAGAAACGACAACTAAACGTTGTAATGTTTTGCTGAAAATGACTCGGAAATATTGTTTGTTCATACTTTAATCCTTAAATCTTTGCCAAAATTTGGCTTGCCCGAAAAATAAATTAAAAATTGTAGCCGATATTAAAACCAGCAACGGCATCAGAGGTTCTAAAACCTTCCGGTTTACGCATCGGTCTGCCCATAAAAACATCATAACTAAACCCTTTTACACTACCGCGTAAACCAATCGCCGTCCCCATTAGGTGATGTCCCAGCTGATTTTCCGTAGACCAGCCGGATACCCGTCCACCATCAACCGCCCAATAAAAAGCGTGCGTTGGTCTAAACTGCCAAACCAGTTCATTTCGCCAGTTCCAGCCACGCTCACCGGAAAGTGAGAGTTCACCATCAAAGCCTCGTACCGTATAACGGCTGCCAATCGAAAAACGGTCTTGCGGAATCAATGGGGTTTTGTTCCACTGAGCATTCAAACTACTTTGCCACTGCCAAGATTGATTTTCCCATTGAAACGGTTTGGTTAAGCTCACGCCGGCTGTAATGATTTTCGGACGAGATGTGCCTTCGCCATAAAGCTCTTCAGGAGCAGATAAGGAACCTCGAGCAGCAGTACCACGCTTGAAGCTTGCAGAAAACTCTAAAGTTGCCGCCGGAAAGTATTCTTTATGGTTAAAACCGACTTCCCAACCTGCCATTCGACGCTTTTGTACCTCAACTTCACCACCGTCAATATAGTTTTGAGATTGACGAGACCAAAGCGAACCGGAAATACCGGTTTTGCGTGTGCTGTCTCGGTAAATCAAGTAAGAAAGGGTTAACTTATCAGTATCACTTTCACCTGCATACATGTAGCTTTTATCGAAAGCCCCAAATACTTCTTGGTGATAACGATTTTGGGTGTGGGAAAAGGCTAGCTGCCAATAGCCAAACGGAATCGAATAGTAAAGAGAGAAATTTTTGCTGGCACGCTTGCCGTTATCATCGCCTTTTTGTTTAATGGAGTGAGTAAAAGAAGTATAGAAAAGGTCGTTTGCAGAAAAAATATTATCAATAGAAAGTGTGCCGCTGGCTTGCCATTTCCCCGTTGAAGTGGAACCTGCATCATCTAAGCCTAAATTCAGACGAAATGGAAAAGCTTGGTTGTAACTGATTTTTAAATCACTTTCACCCACTTCAGCTTTATCACTTTCGCTCGGTAAAATCTCAATATTCGCGTCAACTGTCGGCACGCGTTTTAAGTTTTCTAACGATTGTTCAATATCCCGAACATTCAGTAAATCACCCGACTCAAAGGTTAAAGCTGTAAAAGCGTGTAATGGTGTGAATCGAGGAACAACACCGCTGTCTGCAACTAGCGTATTACGAACCTTACCGGGAATCACTGTTAATGCTAACTTTCCGCCACGCAAATCTTGCTCTTGAGTCACCACTCGAGTGGTCACATAGCCACGACCGATAATTTCATTTTGCACCTGCTTCATCAATATACCTAAACCTTCACCACCAAAACAGTGTGGTAATGTCAAACGGAGTGATTTGGCAGCTTTTTCAAATGCCCATTGGAATTGACTGGTTTGGGAGGGGCTAGCGTAATCGGTTATGGTAATTTGGTGAATAGGGTAACAAGGAGATTCGTGATTTGATAAAAATAGACTATCTTGAGTTAAATCTGTACGCACATCGGCAGAAGGGGTAAATTGTCGTTCTTGCTCTTTTTGTTGCTGGGTTTGGGTTGTTGCTGAGTTGCATCAATTTGATTTAAATAAGGGTCTAATTGAGGTGCTGCAACCACTAACTTAGGGAAAAGAGTCCATAAAAGTAATGAATAGCGTTTCATATAATTATATCCTAATACTGAGTCGCAAAATTTTAACATAGAGAATAAACTATTTATACTTTATTTGAAGTAAATGATTAATTTATTGTCAACCATAATAAAGCCTCCATTTATTACAATTAATGGAGGCTTATCTGAATATTATTCTATGCTATATTCCGCTGTATTAATTACCTGAAATCCCTTTATGTCTGAGTAAAGCATCAAGGGTTGGTTTTCTCCCACGGAAGCGCTCAAATAGCACCATTGGCTCTTCTGAACCGCCACGGGTGAGAATGTTGTCTAAGAAAGATTGCCCCGTTTGAGCATTAAAGATCCCTTCTTCTTCAAAGCGTGAATAAGCATCGGCTGACAGCACTTCCGCCCATAAGTAGCTATAGTAGCCTGCTGCATAACCACCGGCAAAAATATGCGAGAAGCTGTGTGGCGTTCTTGCCCAATCTACACCTTTGGCAACTGCGACTTTCTCTTTCACTTCTTTCAACAATGCCAACACTTGCCCTTGTTTTGTTGGGTCGTATTCGGTGTGTAGGCGGAAATCAAATAAGCCGAATTCTAATTGGCGTAATACAAACATCGCTGCTTGGAAGTTTTTCGCCGCTAATAATTGCTCTAATTTTGCTTTTGGTAGCGGCTCGCCTGTTTCGTAATGGCCGGAAATGAAGGCAAGAGCCTCTTCTTCCCAGCACCAGTTTTCTAAGAACTGGCTTGGTAATTCTACTGCATCCCAAGGTACACCGTTAATGCCGGCAACATCGCCCACCTCAATTTCAGTCAGCATATGGTGAATACCATGTCCAAATTCGTGGAATAAGGTCGTTACCTCATCATGAGTGAATAACGCCGGCTTATCGCCAATCGGCTTGTTGAAGTTACAGGTTAAATAAGCGACCGGTTTTTGTAATGAGCCATCTGCCAAACGTTTTTGGTTGATGCAATCATCCATCCACGCTCCGCCGCGTTTGTTTTCACGAGCGTATAAATCAAGGTAGAATGAGCCACGCAAGCGGTCATTTTTATCAAAAATATTGAAAAAACGCACATCTTTATGCCAAACATCTACGCCTTGCTGCTCTTCCACTCGCATTCCGAAAACACGTTTCATCACTTCAAATAAGCCTGAAAGCACACGGTTTTCCGGGAAGTATGGACGAAGTTCTTCATCGTTAATTGAGAATAACGCTTGCTTTTGTTTTTCACTATAGAAGGTGATATCCCATAAATCCAAATGCTCTACGCCAAAGTGTTCTTTGGTGAACTTTTTCAATTCACATAATTCGTTTTTGCCCTGTGCTTTTGAGCGAGTAGCCAAATCGTTTAAGAAATCCAACACTTGTTGCGGATTTTCCGCCATTTTAGTGGCAAGAGAATAATCAGCATAAGTTTTAAAACCAAGTAATTGTGCGTTTTCGTGGCGTAATTTTAAGATTTCATCAATGATCGGGCTGTTATCCCATTTGCCGCTATTCGGGCCTTGGTCGGAGGCTCGAGTAACAAAAGCACGGTACATTTCCTCACGTAACGCTTTGTTTTCACAATAAGTCATCACAGGCAAATAGCTTGGGAACTCAAGCGTAAAACGATAGCCTTTTTTGCCTTTGCTTTCAGCAGATAATTTTGCTGCCTCTAATGCCGATTCCGGTAAACCTTTTAGCTGTGATTCATCAGTAATCACAATATCCCAGCCCATTGTGGCATCTAGCACATTATTGCTAAATTGCGAGCTAAGTTCAGATAAACGAGCCGAAATTTCACCATAGCGTTTTTGTTTATCCGCCGGCAAAGAAATCCCCGATAGTTCAAAATCTTTCAGGCTATTCTCAATCGCTTTTTTCTGTGCAACCGAATAGGTTTCAAACTCAGGGCTATTTTTAAGCTTTACATAACCTTGATACAATCCTTGGTGTTGCCCTGCCCAAGTGCTGTATTCAGATAATAACGGCAAGCAAGCTTGATAAGCCTCACGCAATTCAGGAGAATTTTTCACTGCATTTAAATGCCCGACAGGCAACCACGCACGAGAGAATTTATCGCCCGCCATTGCTTGTGGCATATAGAAATTCTCCCAAGTCGGATTTTCAATTTTCGCCACCGTTTCTACGGTTTCACGGCATTCTTTGATAACGGCCTCTACCGCCGGTTTGATATGTTCAGGTTTAATTTGTGAGAAAGCAGGCAAGCCTGTGTAATTTAAAAGAGGGTTAGACATTATTTTTTCCTTACTTATAGGGTCAAAATTAATAATTTGTTACCAGATAATACACAAAGTTTGATAGAAAAGAAAACAAGCGGTCATATTTCAATAATTTTTTGCAAAAAAATCACAAAATATGACCGCTTGTCTTTAGAATTTCACACTATGGCCGTAACTTTCAATAATATTCTGCAAGTGTTCCAGCTTTTCTTTCGGTGGAGGCATTACGCCTTCTAACTCATATTTATAGCCTAAGGTTTCCCATTTGTGTGCCCCTAATCGGTGGTAAGGCAGAAGCTCTACTTTTTCGATATTATCCATACCTTGAATAAACTGCCCTAAGCGGTGGGCGGAATCATCATCGTCCGTATAACCCGGCACCACTACATAGCGAATCCAAGTCGGCTTATTCATTTTTTGCAGATAGCGAGCGAAATCCAAGGTACGTTTATTCGATACCCCCACCAAATCTTGGTGGATTTCATCATTAAGTTGCTTTAAATCCAGCAAAACTAAGTCGGTAACTTCCAGCATTTCATCTACTACAGGGCTGTAATTACGCACAAAACCATTGGTATCCAAACAAGTATTAATGCCTTCTGCTTTACAAGCTCTAAACCAATCCCGCACAAATTCCATTTGCAACACCGCTTCCCCACCGGAAGCCGTCACGCCACCACCGGTCGCCTTCATAAAATGCTTGTAAGTGGTAACCTCTTTCATCAGCTCTTCAACCGTAATTTCTTTGCCACCGTCCAAATCCCAAGTATCCCGATTATGGCAATATTTACAACGCATCAAGCAGCCTTGTAAGAAAAGAATAAAACGAATCCCGGGTCCATCCACCGTGCCACAAGATTCATAAGAATGGATACGTCCAACAACAGACATTTGCTCACCTCAACCCTCAAAAAATTTTGATAAATTGTAGCAAAATTTTAGGTTTTTCGCAGAAATAAATAAAGCAACTACGCTTGACTAAAGAGAGAAATCCTATTCTATTTTTTGATCTCTTTCAGAAAATCAACTAAGAGTGATTTTTGCGTTTGGGTTAACTCCTGCCAATAGCGGTTGGCTTCATCACTATTCCAATCAAAGCCCTCCATACAATCAGCAAAAAAATCAAATTTCTTAAACCCATTTCAACCGCTTGCAAGCGGTTAGTTTTCCGTAAAAATTTGCAAAATTAGCCGGCGTGGTATTTGGCAGCCATCTCTTTCACTAGCAAATCAAAATCGCTTTCGTAGGTGAGATCTTGTTTCACTCGGTATTTTTCAAACTCACTTAATGCAAAAGAACGAGCAATTTCAGCGGTTACTTTGCCGGCATCTTGTAAAATTTCACGGTCAGTTGCTGCGAGAAAGCGGTTTAATCGGGTTTCCCAATCTTGCATTGTCATTGGAATTTGGCGTTCTGCCATATCTTCTGCCATATCTAGATAAGCCGATACTAGCCGTTGTAATTGTGCCAGCTCATTGTCAGACAGATAATTTTTGGCAACTACTACATCAAAGGGGTAAATTTTGCCTTGTGGAGCGTCTTTCCAATTCGTTAGCCCCATATTCGGTTTTTCGGCGTTGGCCCGTGCCATAATCAACTCGGCGGCAGTGTGTCCGTGAATTGCCCAGTGCAATTTATTTTGTACTGTAGCAAAAAAGCGTTTGGTGGCAGTGGCGGTACTGTCGTAGTCCACAGCGGTTGCATAAATGTCGGTGATTTTTTGGTAAAACTTACGTTCAGATAATCGAATTTCCCGAATACGGGCAAGCTGTTCTTCAAAGTATTTTTTGCCTAAAATCGTGCCGTCATTTTTCAGCCGTTCATCGTCCATCGCAAAGCCTTTAATAGCAAAGCTCTGTACAATTTCAGTCGCCCATTTGCGAAACTGCACGGCACGTTCAGAATTGACTTTATAGCCAACGGCAATAATCGCCGAGAGGTTGTAATGAAACGAATTATAGTGTTTACCGTCTTCGGCAGTTATTCGAAAATTTCGAATAACTGAATTTTCAGCTAACTCTTTATCTGTAAAGATTTTTTTAAGATGATAGTTAATGGTATGGCGTTCAACATCATACAACACCGCCATCATTTTTTGGCTGAGCCATACATTTTCATCGGCATAAATGGCATCAACTTGGCTCTCGCCGGTGGCGGTAATAAAAGTGAGGTATTCCGCCACAGAGGAACGTATTAAATCCTGCTTAGGCATCTCTTTCTCCCATATAAAACACTGTAATTATAAACAATATTTATAAGACTGTGTAAATGAATCATCATTTTTTCGAGCGAGATCACAAAAGAAAAAACCGCTTGCGGCATAAACTGCTACAAGCGGTCGATTTTGTTAGAAATTTTACAAATTTCTATTACATACATTCAGTAAAGGTACGGGTAATTACGTCCATTTGTTGCTCTTTAGTTAAAGAGTTAAAACGCACCGCATAACCTGATACACGAATGGTTAATTGTGGGTATTTTTCCGGATTCTCTACTGCATCAAGTAATGTTTCACGGTTCAATACGTTCACATTTAAGTGTTGACCACCTTCCACAGTAGATTCATGGTGGAAGTAACCATCCATTAAGCCTGCAAGGTTGCGTTTTTGGGCATCAATATCTTTACCTAACGCATTTGGTACGATTGAGAAGGTATAAGAAATACCATCTTTCGCGTAAGCAAACGGCAGTTTCGCCACAGACGTCAATGAAGCTACTGCACCTTTTTGGTCACGTCCGTGCATTGGGTTTGCACCCGGTCCGAATGGCGCACCTGAGCGACGACCGTCCGGTGTATTACCTGTTTTCTTACCATATACCACGTTAGAAGTAATAGTAAGTACTGATTGTGTTGGTGTTGCGTTACGGTATGTTTTAAGCTTTTGAATTTTCTTCATAAAGCGTTCAACTAAGTCGCAAGCAATATCATCTACACGGTTATCATTGTTACCGAATTGTGGATATTCACCCTCAATTTCAAAGTCGGTTGCTACATTTTTCGCTACACCAACCACTTCGCCTGCTTTATTTTTAATTTCAATATCGCTACGAATTGGTTTTACTTTCGCATATTTAATTGCTGAAAGTGAGTCTGCCGCAACAGAAAGCCCTGCAATACCACACGCCATTGTGCGGAATACATCACGGTCATGTAGTGCCATTAATGCTGCTTCATACGCATATTTATCGTGCATAAAGTGGATGATGTTTAACGCTGTCACATATTGCGTTGCTAACCAATCCATAAAGCCGTCTAAACGGTTCATGACATCATCGTAATCTAAGTATTCGCTGGTAATTGGCGCAGTTTTCGGCCCTACTTGGTCACCTGATTTTTCATCCACACCACCATTGATTGCGTATAACAAGGTTTTCGCTAAGTTCGCACGTGCACCGAAGAATTGCATCATTTTACCCACGATCATAGGTGATACGCAGCAAGCAATTGCATAGTCATCATTTTGGAAATCCGGACGCATTAAGTCGTCATTTTCATATTGTACTGATGAGGTATCAATAGAAACTTTTGCACAATAGCGTTTAAAGCCTTCCGGTAATTGCTCAGACCAAAGAATAGTTAAATTTGGCTCCGGCGATGGTCCCATTGTGTAAAGGGTATGTAAAATACGGAAGCTGTTTTTCGTCACTAAAGTCCGACCATCTAAGCCCATACCGGCTAAAGTTTCGGTTGCCCACATTGGGTCGCCTGAGAATAATTGATCGTATTCCGGTGTACGTAAGAAACGCACCATACGTAATTTCATTACTAAGTGGTCAATTAATTCTTGTGCTTCTTGCTCGGTAATTTTGCCGGCTTTTAAATCACGCTCAATGTAAATATCTAAGAATGAAGACACACGACCGAAAGACATCGCTGCACCATTTTGTGATTTCACCGCTGCAAGGTAAGCAAAATATGTCCATTGCACCGCTTCTTGTGCATTAGTTGCAGGGCCTGAAATATCAAAACCGTAGCTTGCCGCCATCTCTTTCATTTTGCCTAAAGCACGATGTTGCTCAGCAATTTCTTCACGCAATTGAATAGTTGCTTGAATATCTTCACCGGCTTCTAAACGAGATTGTAATGAAGCAAACTGACGTTGTTTGTCTTTCATTAAGAAATCTGCACCGTAAAGTGCCATACGGCGGTAGTCCCCAATAATACGACCACGACCATAAGCATCCGGTAAGCCGGTAATTACACCCGATTTACGGCAACGTAAAATATCCGGTGTATAAACATCAAACACCCCTTGGTTATGGGTTTTACGGTATTCGGTAAAAATTTGCTCTACTTCAGGTTTTAGTTCACGACGGTAAACTTTACATGAACCTTTTACCATATTGATACCGCCAAATGGCATAATCGCACGTTTTAACGGGGCATCAGTTTGAAGTCCTACAATTTTCTCTAAATCTTTGTTGATATAGCCCGGTGCATGTGAAGTAATGGTAGATGGTGTATCACAATCAATGTCATACGGTTCGTGGGTTTTGTTTTCCACTTTGATCATCTCCATCACATCCGCCCACAATTTGCTGGTAGCAGGTGTTACCTCCGCTAAGAAAGACTCATCACCTTCATACGGAGTATAGTTTTTTTGGATAAAATCACGTACATTTACTTCAGTTTGCCAATCACCACCGGCAAACCCTTCCCACGCTTTTTGTTGAGCGTCTGTTAATTGAGTCATATTAAGTCCTCTTTAAGTTAATAATTAGGGTTACAAGCGGTTGGAAATTGCAAATTTTTTGCTAAAAATAACCGCTTGTTGGAATCTTTTGCTAATGTTTTCTAATATATAAGAACCACTGCATGAGACCGATGAAAAACACACCACCGACAATATTACCAAGTGTGGCCGGAATGAGATTCTTAATAACAAAATGTTGAATATCCAAATCGGCAAATTGGATCGGATCCACATTAATGGCTGTCCAAAACTCAGGGCTGCCAAAGCTCTGAATTAAAATTCCCATTGGAATCATAAACATATTTGCCACACAGTGTTCAAACCCCGATGCCACAAACATAGCAATCGGCAGCATCATAATAAAGGCTTTATCGGTTAAACTTTTGCCGGCATAAGACATCCACACGGCAATACAAACCATAATGTTACAGAAAATACCAAGGCAAAACGCCTCAAACCATTCGTGGTGAATTTTATGCTGAGCCGTATTTAAAATAGTTAAGCCCCACTGCCCTTTGGCAGCCATAATCTGACCGCTAAACCAAACCAGCAATACAATAGAAATTGCGCCGATAAAGTTGCCGAAATAGACCACTACCCAGTTTTTAAACATCTGCGCCCAGCTAATGCGGTTACTCGCTTTAGCCACGATAGTAAGTGTAGAAGAAGTAAATAACTCCGAACCAAATACTACGCACATAATCACACCGAGAGAGAACACTAAACCACCGATTAATTTAGCAATGCCCCAAGGCATTTGGCTCGCACCGACTTGCGTAGTAGTATAAAATACAAATGCAATTGCAATGAAACCACCTGCTGTGATGGCGGAAAGAAAGGAGTAGAATTGATTTTTTGTTGCTTTATAAACTGCACCATCTTCAGCAATTTTTGCCATTTCAACAGGAGAAAACATCAGCTAACCTTAAAAATGTGAATTGAAAAACGTCTATATTTTGAAAGAATTATAGATCTCTTCATTCCATCTTAAAATAGAAATCTTGCTTAATCAGAGGTATTTCCATCCCTTTTTTTGATATAGAACAAAATCCCTTTAAGGCGCAACATTTAATCAAATTTACAAAAACATTTTTATAACAAATCGATCATAAAATAATGACAGAATATCTTACTTCTTTTTTCAGTTTATTCTTTTCCGGTGAAAATCAGCTGCTCACAATGTTCTTTAGCGGCTTGCTTAGCTCAAGCATCTTACCCGGTAACTCGGAAATTATTTTCACCACTCTTGCCAGCCAAGATATTATTGCAAACAGCGGCTTTCACTCCACTTCACTCATTTTCTTAACCACCGTTGCCACTCTCGGCAATAGTTTAGGCAGTCTGATTACTTATGCAATGGGAAGATTATTACCTCAACCGAAACAACATCGTTATCTAAATTGGGCGTTAGAAAAAAGCAAGAAATATGGCGTTTGGGTGTTGTTGTTTAGTTGGCTGCCGGTTATAGGAGATCTATTTTGTGGTATCGCCGGCTGGTTGAAGTTTAACTTTTGGCAAAGCTTGATTTTGATTATGATGGGAAAACTGCTTCGTTATCTGTTTCTGCTGGCAACGCTCTATCCTATTCTACAATATGCATCATAACGGCAATAAAAAACGGTTTGATTTGCAAAATTTTTACAAAATCAAACCGCCTGTGAGCTTATAAATTATAGATTTCTTAACGCTTCAATACGTTTTTCAAGTGGTGGATGGCTCATAAAAAGTTCTTTACCACGAACACCGTTAATCATAAAGGCAGCTAAAGACCCTTGCATTTCCTGCGGTTCATGAACGCGTTGTAAACGTTGTAATGCGGCAATCATTTTTTCTTTACCCACTAATTGAGCTGATCCGGCATCAGCACGGAATTCACGCTGACGAGAGAACCACATTGCAATCATTGTCGCTAATACACCGAATACCATCTGTAACACAATATCTACCACCCAGAAGACTAATGTATTCGTGCTTGAGTTACCATTACTGTCACGAGTAGTTGCCGCTGCAGTTGAAATTATGCGAGCCAAGAAAATCACAAAGGTATTTAACACGCCTTGTAATAAGGTCATTGTTACCATATCGCCATTGGCAATGTGAGCCACTTCATGTGCAACAACTGCTTCTGCTTCATCTTTCGTCATTGAATTAAGTAAACCTGTACTTACGGCTACTAACGAATTGCTCTTTGTTGCCCCGGTTGCAAATGCATTAACATCTGCAGAGTGATAAATCGCAATATCCGGCATCGGAATATTCGCTTGCTGAGATTGACGCTGAACAGTATTAAATAACCATTGCTCAGCTTCATTACGCGGCTGTTGAATCACTTCTGCTCCCACCGAACGTAATGCCATTGATTTTGACATAAACAGAGAAATTAATGATCCCGCAAAACCAAATACTAGAGAAAGTACTAAAATCCCGGCAACACTCTGCCCTTGAATGCCGGTCACATTAAAAATAATATTTAACACGATCCCTAAAACAAAGGTAATCGCTAAGTTAGTTAATAAAAATAGAATGACACGTTTTGCCATAATGTTGTAAATCTCCAAAAATAACAAATGCACAATCGCCTAGACTATAATGGTGTTTTCATCAGTAAATTCAAGTAATAATTTACATTATTCCCACAAATTTAACTGATTATTTACTTTTTTCTCAGGAAAGTGAACACTTAGACCTACTAACCGAATCTTTCGTTCATTCCGCCTACTAAAAATTTGGTGTAACAATTTCAAAAACCGCTCATAACTTAACCCTTCTGTCGTTCTCTCTAGAGTAGTTTGGCTGAAATCATCAAATTTTAATTTAATACCTAGTTTTTTAAAATCGGTTAAAGGAATGTCACCCCAATTTCGCTGAATGCGAAACAGCAATTTTTCAAATAAATCTTCAATGATTTTTTCTGCCACTTCAATCTGCCAAATATCTTCCAACAAAGTATTTTCAACAGCAAGCGACTTTCTCGGGCGATTAGTTTCAATTACTCTCTCATCAATACCGTGGCTAAAATCCCAAAGCCGTTGCCCAAATTTACCGAATTCACGATAAATCATAGCTTGCTCAGCTTGTTGAATATCGCCACAGGTTTCCAGCCCTAATTTTTTTAGCTTTTCATTTGTTACTTTCCCCACCCCGGGGATTTTTGCAAGCGGTAGATTTTTCACAAAATTTTGCACTTCATCAGGTGCAATGACAAACTGCCCGTTTGGCTTATTCTGGTCTGAAGCAATTTTAGCTAAAAATTTAAGCGGTGCTACACCGGCTGAAGCAGTTAAACGTAGTTCTCTCCAAATATCATCGCGAATGGCTTTAGCAATCCAAGTAGCCGAGCCCGAATAAAGTTCGCAATCGCTCACATCTAAATAGGCTTCATCAAGGGAAAGGGCTTCGATAATATCTGTATAGCGGTGAAAAATTTGGTGAATTTGAGCGGAAACCGCTTTATACAACGGCATATTGACCGGTAATAAAATTAAATTAGGGCATTTTTTCAAAGCGGTTGCGGTTGCCATCGCACTGTGTAAGCCAAATTTTCGGGCTTCATAATTGCAAGTTGTCAGCACACCACGTTGATTTGCACTGCCGCCCACCGCCACCGGCTTGCCGAGCAAAGACGGATCTTCTCGCATTTCCACCGCAGCATAAAAACAATCCATATCAATATGGATAATTTTCCGCTGACTTTTGCTTTGATTCGACATTTGCAAAATTCCCCAACAATCACACCGCTTGCAATAAAATAACTGTATATAAAAACAGTTTTATTTTATGCCCTTATTGTTAAAATTTCAAGATTAAATCAATATTAAAAAAGGATAAAAAATGCTCTACGGTTTAGCCATTGTGCTAATTCCCCTTTTTCTTGGTTATCTAATCACCGTTAAAAACCACCGCTATATGGCGATTGTCAATAAAGTCGTGAACATCTGCCTTTACCTGATTTTGTTGGTGATGGGGATTTCGCTCGGGCAAATTGACAACATCTTAACCGAGTTGCCACAAATCGGCGGAATGGCGTTTAGTTTAGTTGCTATTTTGCTTCTCTCAAACATTGCAGGTTTAGTGATTTACGACAGATTACAACCAATGAAAAGAGAGCAAATCAGCCAAGACGAACTCCCTTCTCGTCTGCATTTACTCATTGATTCCTTTAAATTAATCGGCGTAACCTTATTAGGCGGCATTATTGGCTATTACACTAAAGGCTCTGTGAATTTCCCTCTGCACGCCAGCACTTATGTGTTAGAAGTGATGATTTTCGGGGTGGGTATTCAGCTTCGCAATAGCGGTATTCCATTGCGAGAAGTATTCTTTAACAAACGGGGCATTTACACTTCAATTGTGATGATTGCAAGCTCGCTAATTGGTGGCATAATTGCCTCATTTTTACTCAATATTTCACTTGCTAAAGGCTTAACCTTTGCTTCTGCTTTCGGTTGGTATTCCCTTTCAAGTGTGCTGGTGAACGATGCTTGGGGTCCGATTTACGGCAGTATTGCTTTTTTTAATGATATTTCTCGTGAAATTTTATGCCTGTTTTTAGTGCCGCTCTTTATGCGACAATTCCCTTCAACCGCAGTTGGCATTGGCGGAGCAACCTCTCTTGACTGTATGCTCCCAATTATTCAAAAATCAGGCGGTATTCAAATTGTGCCACTTGCCATTAGTTTTGGGTTTATTGTGAATTTAGCCGCTCCGTTATTGTTGGCGATTTTTATTGGTTTGGAAGGCTGATTTATAGGAATTCCCCCACCATTGACTAAAGCTAACAAAATGTGAGCAAACTCGTGGCGGGAGAATTAAATTCGATGATTATTTGACCTTTACCAAGCCGCCTAAATTTAAGTTTTCCAATGCCAAGAACTGACTACGGGCTAGGTTGCGAAGTTCGATCATTCTTTCCTCTTGCGGTATGCCTTTTTCAATCAGCACCGCATTATAACTTTCCATATTGGCTAAAATCAGCAATTCATTTAATCCGGCTTCATCACGCATATTGCCTTTCTGTTTTGGGTTGGCTTCCCGCCACTGTTTTGCGGTTTGCCCGAACAGAGCAACATTCAGTAAATCTGCTTCGCTGGCATATTTAAAACGTAACTGTGCCGGGGTCAAATCAGCAAGCAAGTGCGTTTTCACAGCATCTGTATGAATTTTATAATTGATTTTGGCGATTTCCCGATTCAGATTCCATTGCTGCGAAAAACGGGAATTTTCATCGTTTTTCAGCCGTTTATAATCCTGAATAATGTAGAGTTTAAACTCAGCAGAAATCCAAGAGGCAAAT
This sequence comes from Mannheimia granulomatis, assembly GCF_013377255.1. NCBI lineage: Bacteria > Pseudomonadati > Pseudomonadota > Gammaproteobacteria > Pasteurellales > Pasteurellaceae > Mannheimia > Mannheimia granulomatis. The sequence continues at coordinate 543,768 of NZ_CP016614.1, read as the reverse complement.
TCTAAAGCAATATCTGAGTGAGCAAATGTGCCACCATATCTGCCTGATTTGGAAACAATACCAATGGCATTAGTTGTTGTTATCCATTTCTGAGGTGTCATAAGGAAACGATTAAGCCCAGCCTCACTTTTAAAGGTGTCGAATTGCACACGGTTAAAATCAGGATTATTTAATGTTTCCCATAAACCAATAAATTCTAAAGTATTACGATTACGTAACCAATTTTGTATCACAAATCGAGGATCTTCTGTATTTTTATAACGAGCGATATCCGTCAGGCTAATGTAATCGTTTTGATAATCTGTAGTGTAGATACCGATTTCAACACCACTGGCACGAATCAGATCTTTTTTCATTGCAGTCCCTAAAAACAACTGTTTAAATTTACAGGTATTCTAAACTGATAATTTCTACTATTGCAAGGTTCAAAAACAATTTTTTCGAGCCAGATCGCAAAAAATAATAAAAAATTAAATATCAAAGACAAGCGGTCAATTTTTCAGGAAATTTTGCAAAATTTCTGCGAAAAATAACCGCTTGCGTGCTTTTACTATCCATTTCCCCTCAAATTTCCGCTATAATCCCTAAGTTTTCTCCGATATTCGGAACCTAATTTTAGAAAAGGAAAAATTTTTATGATGCGTTCTCATTATTGCGGCAACTTAAACCGCTCGCACGTTGGACAAGCTGTTACCCTAAGTGGTTGGGTACACCGTGTTCGTAACCTTGGTCGTTTTATTTTTATGCAAATTCGTGACCGTGAAGGCATTGTTCAGGTGTTTTTTGATGAAAAAGATGAAGTGCTGTTCAAACAAGCCTCAGCCCTGCGTTCAGAAGCTTGCGTACAGATTCAAGGTGAAGTGATTGCTCGTGATGAATCGCAAATTAATCGCGATATGGCAACGGGCGAAATCGAAGTATTGGTGAAAAATTTAGTGGTATATAACAATGCTGAAGTATTACCGCTGGACTTCAACCAAAACAATACCGAAGAACAGCGTTTAAAATACCGTTATTTGGATTTACGCCGTCCGGAAATGGCGGAAAAATTGAAAACCCGTGCCAAAATCACCAGCTTTGTTCGCCGCTTTATGGACGAGCATGGTTTCTTAGATATCGAAACCCCAATGCTAACCAAAGCTACTCCTGAAGGTGCGAGAGATTACTTAGTGCCAAGCCGTGTGCATAAAGGCAAATTCTATGCGCTACCGCAATCACCACAGCTTTTCAAACAGCTTTTAATGATGTCGGGCTTTGACCGTTATTACCAAATCGTGAAATGTTTCCGTGACGAAGATTTGCGTGCAGACCGCCAGCCGGAATTTACCCAAATCGATGTGGAAACTTCGTTCCTTACCGCAGAAGAAGTGCGTGCGTTAATGGAAAAAATGGTTCACGGCTTATGGCAAGAAACCTTAGGCGTGGATTTAGGCAAATTCCCAATGATGACTTGGAGTGAGGCAATGCAACGTTTCGGCTCAGACAAGCCGGATTTACGTAACCCACTTGAAATGGTCGATGTTGCCGATATTCTAAAAGAGGTGGATTTCAAAGTTTTCAGCGGTCCGGCAAACGATCCGAAAGGGCGAGTGGTCGCATTGCGTGTGCCAAACGGTGCAGCCTTAACCCGCAAAAACATTGACGAATACACCCAATTTGTTGGTATTTACGGTGCCAAAGGTTTAGCTTGGGCGAAAATCAATGACGTAAATGCCGGCTTAGAAGGCATTCAAAGCCCTGTGGCAAAATTCTTAAATGAAGAGGTGTTAAAAGCACTCTATGTTCGTTTAAATGTACAAAATGAAGATATTATTTTCTTTGGTGCAGATAACTGGCACGTTGCAACCAATGCAATTGGTGCATTACGCTTAAAAGTGGGTAACGATTTAGGCTTAACTGATACTTCTGCGTGGAAACCGCTTTGGGTCGTTGACTTCCCAATGTTCGAGCGTGATGATGAAGGCAATCTTTCTGCAATGCACCACCCATTCACTTCACCAAAAGATTTATCGCCGGAAGAATTGGTGAAAGATCCGGAAAATGCGGTGGCAAACGCTTACGATATGGTCATCAACGGCTACGAAGTAGGCGGCGGCTCTGTGCGTATTTTCAACCCACAAATGCAACAAACCGTGTTCAGCATTTTAGGCATTAGCGAAGACGAGCAACAAGAGAAATTCGGTTTCTTATTAGATGCGTTAAAATTCGGCACACCGCCACACGCAGGCTTGGCATTCGGCTTAGATCGCTTAACTATGCTAATTACCGGCACCGATAATATCCGCGATGTTATCGCCTTCCCGAAAACCACCGCAGCCGCGTGTTTGATGACCGAAGCTCCTAGCTTTGCAAATCCGAAAGCATTGGATGAGTTGGCAATTGCGGTGAAAGCGGTCGAAAAAGCAGAATAATTTGCAAAATGAAATGCGGTCTGATGATCGCATTTGTTATTTATAATCTTTAATCAGAGGGATTTTTATGGTTCGCCCATTATCTGTCAGTGTAATCAGTTGGTACACTATTATTTCTAGCTCATTAGCGATTTTTTCAATAGTAGCACAAATGATTGCCAACTTAATACCTGATAATTTCATTACGACACTGCCTATTATTTTTGGTACTCTTTTTCTAAATATATTAAGTGCTATCTTAATGTTAAAAGGATATAGAGCTGGGAGAATTTTATATACTCTATTAGCATTAACAACAGTCTATTCAGCATTCCAAAGTAAAGATAATACAATGGCACTACTAGGTGTATTAGGTGGAATGATATTAGCAATTATTTTTTTAGTTTTTCTATATAGAGAAAATGCAGATCAATTTTTCTTACGCAAAAAACTAAAACAATCTGCTCAGCCAAAAGGATAATGTGAAACTTAAATAAATCTATTCTCAATAATGGCACAAGCATCCACGCTTATACTACTTTTCCTAAATCAAAACAAACTCTGCTGCCCTAACAAATGTTCTGGCACAGGTTTAATTTGAAATCCTATCTCCGCCAAAAAGCCTTTTAGTATTTGGATATTATAAAACGCGTGGCTTTTGGTGGTGTTTTCAAAATAGAGGTAGAGTTTGTCAAATTCTGCTGTCTTTTGCACAAGCAACTCTGCCAAGCCTTTTAATTCCTCGTCTGAATAACGGTAATCGTGGCGTTCGGCGGCACTTTGCCCTTTCCACCAATTTGGGTTTCTGCCGTGTAATCTCAAATAGGCGGTACGTTGATTAGCGAAAAAATGAAATGCCGGCAAGCCGATATTTTGCGGATAATCCACATTGCACCAAATCAAATCCGGGCTTTTGGCAAAGGTGTCAAACACCGTTGGAATATGCCAGCTTGGATGACGGAATTCAATCGCCAGCGGATAATCGCCAAACAATTGGCATAATTCGGCAAGGTAACGGCGGTTAAGCGGTGTACGTTCAAATTGCATCGGGAATTGCACAAATAAATTTGCCAATAACCCCTGATCACTCAGTGGTGTGAGAGCATTCAGAAAAGCCTCCGCTTGTCCTTGAGTCGCCGTACGGTTATGGCTGAAGTCTTGATGTAACTTCACCGAAAAATTCAACCTACCAGCGGCTTTTTCCACCATTCCCTCAAAGGCTTTTAAGCCAATTGGGGCGTGGAAAGTGCTGTTGATTTCAAGGGTGTCATAATGCTGGCTATAGATCGCTAAAAAATCTTCTTTCTTGGTACCGTAAGGGTAAAGCGTGCCGATTAAGTCGGTGTCGGCATAGCCGCCGGTGCCGATATAAATTTGGGGAAAGTTTTTATTCATATTGTTTCAAAATTTTTTTGCAAATTTTAGTCATTTTTAGACCGCTTGCAAACTATTAATAAAGGAGTAAGATTTACTCTCTTTTCTTGTTAGGAATCACTATGTGGATTTGGTTTACCCTGCTTGCCGCTATAGCTCAAGCCGGTCGAAATGCGTTTCAAAAACAGTTAAGCCTAAATGTGCCGGTGCTGGGGGTAACACTTGCCCGTTTTTTCTATGCCGTGCCTTTGGCAAGCGGTTATTTGGCGTTTTTGTATTGGCACGATAAATCACTGACTTTACCGAATTTCCCTCCGCTCTTTTTTGTGTATGTGGTCGGTGCAGGCTTGGCTCAAATTTGGGCGACCTCATTAATGGTGCAGCTTTTTCATCTAAAAAATTATGCGATTGGTGTTAGCTTAGCCAAAAGTGAGGCGGTATGGGCGGCATTACTTGGTGTTATATTTTTCGGTGTAACCATCAGTAGCGTTGGTTGGCTCGGCGTGGTACTCGGTGGGGTCGCAATCTTTTTAATGACAGGGAGCGGCAATTTACGCCAACTTTCGTGGAAAACACTTTTCCTCGGTATTGCCAGTGGTTTATGTTTTGCCCTCACTTCACTTTGGGTGCGAGAAGCAAGCTTGCAACTTAACAGCCATTTTTTGATTTCGGCAGCATGGGTCTTGTTTTCTGTCATCAGCTTTGAAGCGGTATTATTGGTTGGTTATTTAGCTATTTTCCAGCCTGACACTTTAAAGAAATTTTTCCGCTTCCCAAAACTTGGTATCCTCACAAGCCTGTTCTCTTTTCTCGGCTCTTTTGGTTGGTTTAATGCAATGAACCTCAACCACGTTGCTTTTGTGAAAACTCTCGGGCAAATTGAGATCTTCTTTATTTTAGGCATTTCCTATTTCGTGTTTAAAGAGCGACTTAAAATTCAAGATTTTGTGGGGCTGATTTTAGTCGTAGTTGCGGCAATTTTGGTGGTGCTAGGCTAATGAAATCTCAACATCAGTATTCTTATCGAATCAACCAAATATTTTAGTGGAAAATTATTGATTTTTCTTCCTTCATACAACACAATGAAAATAATTCTCATTAATTAATTTTGTTATGTTATCTCGTATTCTCTCTTGTTTAACTAGCCTATGTCTGGCTTTTTTTATTTTAGGCTGCTCGTCTTCATATAAACCTTTAATCCCTAAAGAGGCGGCTTCTATCGGTCAAATTATTGATTTAAAAACAAATCAGCCAATTTCTGTCAATGATTTATTATCTCGGCTTTCCACTCAGGATTATATTTTGATTGGGGAAGAACACGATAATCAGCTTCATCATCAAATCGAATTATATTTATTCAATCAGCTCACTCAAAAAACTAGGGTGCATTTACTGGCTTTAGAAATGTTAAATGTTGAGCAGCAACCTTTTATTAATGATATCCAATTCAATTGCCGTTTTTCTTTGTCTGATTCTGAATTAAGAAAGGCAATTAGATGGAAAAACTGGGATTGGGTAATGTATAGAGACTTAATTGTTGAAAGTTTGCAATCGAAAAGCCACCTGATTGCGACTAATTTAACAGATAGAGAGGTTGAAATTTTATTACAAGGAGCATTGCCATTAAGCGGTACGTTTTCAACCTATAATGAGGTTAAACAAAAAATTGCTCAACTAGTATCTTCAATCAATCACCACTCACCTTCTTCAATTGAAAATATGGTCGCTGTGCAGCAATTTCGTGATCGTAGAATGGCAGAACAATTAATAAAAAATGCGTTATTTACGAGCATACTTATTGCGGGTAATCATCATGTGAATAAAGAATTCGGTGTACCGTTACATATTGCAGAATATGATAAAACGAAAAAAGTCGCAGTGTTAATGCTAAAAACAAGGAAAGAAGATATGACTTCTTCACAAGCAGATTATCTTTGGTTAACAAAATAAGGAAAATTATGAAATTAAATATCATTACACGTGTTTTACTGCCATTTTTGAGCGTTGGACTATTACATAATGTATCAGCAGCGGAAGAAAAAGAGATTGCTGAGCTTGATACAGTAACCATTTATGGCAACCTGGAAAATCCAAATTTTGGAAATTTTACCAAGGCAGGATCGGAGAGTTCTCGCGCAATGAATGTAAATGCGATGCAAAGTTTGGATAGCATTGTTCGTTCAGTTGCTGGCGGTTATACCCAAATTGACCCGGGTCAAGGCGGCGTGAGTGTGAATATTCGCAGCATGACAGGGCTTGGTCGTGTAAATACAACGATTGATGGTGTGCCACAAACTCAACTTGGTACATCAGCAAATGGTGGCGGCAAATTCCATGCAGATGGTAATGGGCCAATGAGCCAATTTAGCACACTTATCGATCAAAATTTCTTAACTCGAGTAGATATCTCCAAAGGGAACCCCGCCGGAGCAGCAGGTTTGAATGCATTAGCCGGTAGTGCAAATTTTAAAACCATTGATGTAGAAGATATTTTATTAGATAAAAACAAAGTCGGTATTTTAAGCCGCTTTAATTACGGCAATAACGATCTAGGTAGAAACGGGATGATCGCCTTAGCAGGTAAAACAAGCGTGTTAGAAACCGGCTCACTTGGCAGCTTATTGGCCTTTAGTAAAAGCAGTATTAGCCAAAATTATCGTCGTGGTAACGGCACAATGGCAACAGACTCCGCCTATATGCAAGGACTAAAAAATCATCCTGAATCTTATATGGGAAAAATTGCGTTTAAGCCAAACGCAGATATAGAGTTCAAACTATCAGGCCGCCAATATAAAAATAGTTTAGTTGGACGAAACATTAATAGCTCCACTTATTCTTTAGAGTCAAGCTACCGCCCTCTATCAGATTGGATTGATATAAAACTGCTAACCGCAATGACTAAAACCAACCAAGATTTCCATGATGATGCGAAGTTATGGACATTAGAAGATGCCTCAACCAAAAACAAAATGTGGATGTTGGATTTAAATAACACCAGCCGTTTTGAAATAGGTAAATTAGCCACATCATTTACCTATGGTCTGAACCTTTTGCATAATAAATATTCTCGTTTTCTACCGAAAAATGTCAATGATGATGGTGCAGTCAGAAATGCAGCATTTGGTCCCGAAGGCACTCAGAATATCAATTCACTTTATTTAGATTCTGAATTTAAATATGGTATTGCAACATTAAATGCAGGCATTCACTACTCGCGTTATCAATTAAAAGGGCACAAACCAAAATGCGATGCTGATGATATGGATTATTGCTTCCCTTCTTTTGCATTTGATGTGAATAAAAAACACAGCGCTGTTAATCCATCTGCAACCTTATCATTTGAACTAACAGATTGGCTGCAGCCTTTTGTAAGTTATAGAGAAAGCTCTCGCTCGGCGAATGTGCAAGAAATGTTTAACACCAGCCGCAATGGCTTGAGTGTAAATCCGTTTTTGAAACCGGAAAAGGCAAAAACTTATGAGGTTGGTTTTAATATCCATAAAGATAACTTACTGTTAAACAATGATCTTCTAGGTTTAAAAGTAGTGTACTTTAATTCACATATTAAAGACTACCTTTATAACTTATCACTTTATGGCTGTGGTCCAACCGTATGTAGAAATGTGAATGATTCTACCGATACAACCCATTTCCAAATTTATCTGAATCATCATGAAAAAGTGAAAAACCGAGGTTGGGAAGTAGAGCTAGCTTATGATTCCGATTACTTATTTGTGAATGGAAGTTATACCCGTACAGAAAGTACAGCACCAACTTCAAAAGGAGCAACTATTCTTTACGGATTTGGAGTAGAAGCTTATACTCAGCTGCCAAAAGATTATGCTACGCTGGAGTTAGGAACCAAATTGCTTGATAAAAAGTTAACCTTATCCGGCACCTTTAAATATACAGGTAAAGCAAAACGTGTCGGTATTGATTTAGATGAAGATGGTAATATTATTCACGAAGATTTCCGAATATTCCTGTAATTGTTGATTTATACGCTAACTATAAAGTAAATAAGCATTTAACATTAAAGGCAGGTGTACAAAACTTAATGAATCGAAATTATCTTGACGCACTAAATGCCTATAATTCTTCTCCTTCGGAAGATTATGATTACGATACAAATACCTATCGCTTTACCAACAGTGCAAGGGGAAGAACTTACACTTTAGGAGCAGAAGTACGTTTCTAATGTAAAAAATACAATAAAAATGGCCGCTTGTTTGATCATATTAAGCGGTCATTTTGTTTCCTTGATTGCAATTATTCTGATTTAGGAGAAAGATAATACTGCTCAGTGTAAGAGCAATATCGACATCCCATTTTCATTTGATAAAGCTCGTCTAATAATGAACTTTCTGCAATTTCCTTAGCAGCTCCTTCAGCAAATTTCTCACCATTTTTCAGCATTAAAATACGATCAGACTGATTAATCGCAAGTGCCGGATCATGCAGAATCGCAATAATGGTTAAACCCTGCTGTTTGAGATTTTGTAACAAAGCAAAAAGCTGATACTGATGGTGAATATCCAAATGGTTAGTCGGCTCATCAAGCAATAGCCATTTGCCTGTTAAATCAGCATTAGGTTCAGGCAATAATTGAGCCAACACACGAGAAATATGCGCTCGATGTTGCTCTCCTCCAGAAAGTTGCGTACTACTTCTGTCTTGCAGTTCAGTTAAAGACATCGCCTCTATCGCCCAAGCGGTCATATTTTCATTAAATTTTGCAAATTCACTATTGCGATAAGGTTCTCTACCAAGCTGAACGAGTTCTTTTACTTTAAGCGGGAAAGCAATTTGACTTTGTTGGCTTAATATTGCCCGTTTTTGTGCAAGTAAATTACCACTTAAATTTTTCAGACTTTTATTTTGATAAAATACTGCACTGTTTGCATATGCATTGCCACTTAAGGCTTTGAGTAAGGTTGTTTTACCTGCCCCATTCGGTCCAAGAATAGTGGTGAATTTAGCTTGCTCAAAAATAGCACTTGGAAGGTGTAATAACTTTTTTTGTTGGTGATACACGCTTAAATTTTGGCAGGTTAATAAATTCGTCATGATAAATATTTCCCACTTTTCCAGACCATTACAGCTAAGAATGGAGCCCCAAATAAAGCCGTAAAAATGCCAATCGGAATTTCTGCCGGTGCAGCTAAAGTTCTTGCTAGCGTATCTGCCAGCATGAGTAACATTGCCCCTAAAATCAAACTGTTAGGCAATAAATAACGATGGTTACTCCCCCCATTAACCGCATTAAATGTGGAATAACTAAACCAATAAAACCGATAGTTCCAACACAAGCTACACTTACGCCCGTTAATAGAGCAGCATAAAACACTAAACGTCGTTTAACCTTAGCGATCTCAAAACCGATATATTGCGCATCTTCTTCGCCTAACATTAAAGCATTTAAGGCTCGATGCTCACGCCAAATGAGCGGGCTACAAATGATGACCGCAGTTGCTATCATTGCAACCATTTGCCAGCTCATTCCTGCAAGCGATCCCATCCCCCAAAAAGTCAAACTACGTAGCTGAGCATCATCAGCAATATAAATTAGTACACCTGTTAAGGCTCCGGTAAAGGCGGCTAAGGCAATACCTATTAATAACATAATAGCGATATGTAACTGTCCGTTACGTTGTGAAAGTAGATAAAGCATAAAAGTAACCAGCCAGCCACCTAGAAAGGCAGCTATAGGCAAAGCATAAGCATTGAAAGATTCAGGTAGTAATGGTTGAATAATGACAATATATAAGGCCGCAGCCAAAGCAGCACCGGAAGAAACGCCAATGATGCCAGGATCAACTAAAGGATTGCGAAACAACCCCTGCATTGTGGCACCACTAATCGCAAGAGCCGCACCAATAAACAAAGCTCCAAGCAAACGTGGAAGACGAATCTGCCATAAAATGTAGGCAGAACTTTCACAATCAACAGAGGTACAGTACCAAGCTGATAAAGGTAATGGCATTGCCCCAAGGTGGATACAAACCACTAAACTGATAATGAGGGTAAAAATTAAGGTTAAATGCAGTTTCAAGGCTTATCCACTTATTTTAAACAAGGTTGAATGGTGGTTAAAATTTGGTGCGCATAATTCGCAGTATAAGGCCCAAAGCCTAATGCATCTAAAATATTAATTGCAAAAATACAGCCTTTTTTGCCCGCTTGCGTATTGGATAACTGAGCATATTGTGGGTGGTTTTTCGCCAATTTTACTATCGTAGCAGAATCTTTTGCCTCATTTCGAGAAGCTAATAAAATTACAGTTGCATTACTACTTGCTAAGGACTCTGTAGATAATGGTTTATTCCCCTCTGTTTGAAAATTATTCGTAAGATTAATTAACCGTAAAAAATGATCACCAACACTATTTTTACCCAAAGCGAAAATCCCTTGGGAAGCAGTATCAATGAGTATTAATGCATTTTTATCTGTGGCATGCTGAGTACGAAATTCGACTAGTTTTTTTTCATCAGCCAAAATTTTCTCAATTAAAGTTTTAGATTCAGATTCTGCTCCAATCGCTTTAGCAATTTGCTCAATATCATCCCGAATACCTTCTAAACTTTGTGTATCAACTAAAGTCAGTAATCTAACACCACTGGCTTTAATTTGTTCAACCACAGCTTGTGGGCCAGCATCTGGAGCAAGAATAACGAGATCTGGTTGTAATGAGAGAATCCCTTCTGCAGAAAGTTGGCGGCGATAACCGATTTTTGGTTTTTTATCCATAATATCCTGAGGCTTAACAGATGTGGTATCTACTCCAACTAAATTATCAGCTTTTCCTAATCTGGCTACAATTTCAGAGGCATAGCCTGCGGTAGAGACAATTTTATCCGCTGCTTTTACAGTATTTATGTTTAAGTATAAAACGATTGTGATTAAAGAAAGAAAAAAAGATTTCATTTTAAATTCCATTTGATTTCATCAATCTTTAAATAATAATTATTATTATTTTGTTTTTCAATTAAAATGATACGATTGGTATTAACAATTCTCTTAAAACAACCTCATACTTTTCGAAACCACTCTAAACAGCATGCATCCCAATAGCCATCCGGCGAAACTGTAAATTTGAAAATGTGTGCCTCCTTGGCTCATTATCAAGATAAAATAAAAAAGATTAGTATTAACAGAGTAAGATTATAGGTTTTGAGGTATTATTACTTCATTCTTATTTAGAAAATTGGAAGTGATGCAATATAAAAACCCTAACAGCATTCTCGTGATTATTTATGCAAAAAACACAAACCGGGTATTAATGTTACAACGCAAGGACGATCCCGATTTTTGGCAATCGGTAACAGGATCTATCGGCATTGGCGAGCAACCTATTGATGCTGCATACCGTGAAGTATTTGAAGAAACCGGTTTGCAAATTTCTACACAAAAACAACCGCTTGTTGATTGTAATCAACAGATAGAATTTGAAATTTTCCCGCATTTTCGGTATAAATACGCACCTAATATTACACATTGTGTCGAACATTGGTTCTTACTGCCACTTGAAAGCGAGCAAGAGCCAATTTTAAGCGAACATTTAGCCTATCGCTGGGTGTCTGTTGATGAAGCTATTAATATGACGAAATCACCAAACAATGCACAAGCGATAAAGCAATATTTAACAACATTACAATAAGGACAAAAGAATGGCAGGCCATAGTAAGTGGGCAAATATTAAACACCGCAAAGCAGCTCAAGATGCTCAACGCGGTAAAATTTTTACCAAACTCATTCGTGAATTAGTAACCGCAGCTAAATTAGGTGGCGGAGATGTCAGTGCAAACCCTCGTTTGCGTTCAGCAGTGGATAAAGCGCTATCCAGCAACATGACTCGAGACACTATCAACCGTGCAATTGAGCGTGGTGTAGGTGGTGGTGATGACACCAATATGGAAACCAAAATCTATGAAGGTTATGGCCCGGGCGGCACCGCAGTTATGGTGGAATGTTTAAGCGATAATGCAAACCGCACTATCTCACAAGTTCGCCCAAGCTTTACCAAATGCGGCGGTAACTTAGGCACTGAAGGCTCTGTAGGTTATTTATTCAGCAAAAAAGGCTTAATTTTAATCGCATCAGGCGATGAAGATGCGTTAACTGAAGCCGCAATTGAAGCCGGTGCTGATGACATTCAAGCGCAAGAAGACGGCTCCTTTGAAATCTACACTGCTTGGGAAGATTTAGGCGATGTACGTGATGGTATTGAGCAAGCCGGCTTTAAAATTGAGTCTGCAGAAGTAACAATGATTCCATCAACCACCGTTGAACTTGATGCAGAAACCGCACCAAAATTACTTGATTTAATTAATCGTCTTGAAGATTGTGATGATGTACAAAATGTTTATCACAATGGTGAAATCAGTGATGAAGTAGCTGCTCTTCTTTAAAAAGTTTGCAATTCTTTTAAAGAAAATGAACTTTTTCAAAATAAGTGGTCTAACTAGATGTGACTACTTATATAACAACAAGGAGAAAACTATGAAATTAGTGAAATTTGTTCCTGCTTTAGCGGCAACGTTAGTCTTAGCTGCCTGTTCTAATGCCGGTGATCAACAACCAGTGCAACCTAAACAGAACCCTGTAGCACAAGCTGCAGAAAAAGCGGCTCAGCAAGTTAACGATATTGCAGGCACAGCACATGGTACAGGTGCAGTGAAAGTAGAAAAAGCAACTGATGGCGCAAAATCTATCGTATATCGTTGCCAAAGCGGTAAACAAGTCACCGCAACTTATGCTTTCCAAGGTGAAGAAGCTAAAGCAGTAAATTTAGTTTTAACTAACGGTAGAAAATCGCAAAAAATCGAAACATTAACACGTGATACTGCAAGTCAAGATTTTCCGGTGTTTAAATCAGACCAATACAATTGGAGCTTAGAAAGCGGTTTTTCTCTTTCATCTAACGACCAATCCGGTATGTTAGTAAAATATGGTGATAAAACGGATAAAATCTTAGCTAAACTTTGTAATGTGAATAAAGGCCTCACATCAAAATTGAATAAATAAAATCCCTTGATTTAAATTTAAAAAGCGGGAAGATATGCTCTATCTTCTCGCTTATTTTATGGAAAAATGTCTATTATTTTAGGAATTGACCCGGGTTCAAGGGTAACAGGTTACGGTATTATCCGTCAAAACGGTCGGAATTTAGAATATCTTGGCAGCGGTTCTATACGTACTGCTGCAGACGATCTTCCAACTCGTTTAAAACGTATTTATGCAGGTGTGAGTGAAATTATTATTCAATTTCAACCGGATATGTTTGCGATTGAACAAGTTTTTATGGCAAAAAACCCTGATTCTGCATTAAAACTCGGACAAGCACGTGGAACAGCTATTGTAGCCGCGGTTAACCACGATTTACCTGTATTTGAATATGCCGCACGATTAGTGAAACAAACGGTTACAGGGCTTGGCTCAGCAGATAAAGTTCAAGTACAAGATATGGTAACCCGAATGCTACAACTCTCAGCAAAACCACAAGCGGATGCAGCCGATGCACTGGCAATTGCAATTACACACGCCCATTCCATGCAACATTCGCTGATTGTCGCAAAACAAAGTAACCAAAATGTCAGTAGCGAAAAAGAACAAATCTTAGCATTAATGAAAACCCGCTATAGCCGCGGGCGGTTTAGGCTGAAGGGCTAAACATTTCTTTTGCAAAATAAATATAAAAAACGACCGCTTGTTTTGTGACAAGCGGCCATTTTTTCATAAAATTTTACTCACCTTCAAATGGTGCTGAAAAACGTTCAATTCTTGCACCAATACCACGAAGTTTTTCTTCAATATGCTCGTATCCGCGATCAATATGATAAATACGATCAACAATGGTTTCACCGGTTGCTATACAACCAGCTAACACCAAACTGATAGAAGCACGTAGATCTGTTGCCATGACCTCTGCAGGCTTTAAGCGCTCAACCCCGTAACAAATAGCAGTATTGCCTTCAATTTCACCTTTTGCGCCCATGCGGTTAAGTTCAGGAATATGCATAAAGCGGTTTTCAAAAATGGTTTCAGTAATACGACTTGTACCATCTGCCACTGCATTCAACAGAGTAAACTGAGCCTGCATATCTGTTGGGAAACCAGGGTGTGGCATAGTGCGAATATTTACCGCTTTTGGTCTACGACCTAATGAATCAAGGGTGATAGTATCTTCTGTAATATCTACCTGCATTCCGGCTTCACGCAATTTTTCAATCACCGCATCAAGTGTATCCGCTTTAGTACCACGGCAAGTAATTCGACCACCGGATACGGCTGCAGCGACTAAGAATGTACCTGTTTCAATACGATCAGGCACCACACTATGCTCACAACCACCTAAATGCTCAACACCTTCAACGGTGATCATATCACTGCCTGCTCCGGAAATTTTCGCCCCCATTGCATTTAAGAAATCAGCGGTATCAACAATTTCCGGCTCACGGGCAGCATTTTCAATAACAGTTATCCCTCTTGCCAAAGTCGCTGCCATCATAACGGATAAAGTCGCACCAACGCTGACTTTATCCATATAGATTCTAGCACCATTTAAACGACCATGAGATGTCGCTTTTACATAGCCTTCATCTAATTCAATTTGAGCACCCATTTTTTCGAGACCAGAAATGTGCATATCTACCGGTCTTGCTCCGATAGTGCAGCCACCCGGCAAAGAAACTTGGCCAACTTGAAAACGTGCTACCAATGGTGCTAATGCCCAAATTGATGCTCGCATGGTTCTGACTAATTCATAAGGTGCAACGTAGTTGTTAATTTGGCTTGCATCAATATGAACCACGCCTTTTTCCGTTCCTTTTTCAACTACAACGCCCAACTGGCGTAAAATTTTGAAAGTAGTATCAACGTCTTTTAAATCAGGTACGTTTTTTAACGTCACCGGTTTTTCTGCCAAAATTGCAGCAAACAAAATAGGTAGTGCTGCGTTTTTCGCACCAGAAATATCAACGGTTCCGCTTAAAGTGAAAGGACCGTGTACACGAAATTTTTCCATTTGGAATCCTAATATTAAGAATAACAATTTATAACAAAATACAAGCGGTCAAAAAAGTAAATTTTTTGCAACTGCAAAGTTTTAGGTAAAAAGCACCGCTTGTTAATTAAGATAAAGACTCGAATCAGCCCACCATATTCAGTAAGCGCTCAGTTTTCCATTTTTCTACGCTGAATACTTTAATAGTTAAAGCATGAATAGCATTTGTGGTGAAATGCTCTGCTAAAGGTGCATAAACGGCTTGTTGTTGTTTGACTCTTGAAAGTGCCGCAATACTGTCACTTACTACAATTACACCAAAATGTGCATTTTCACCTTGTGCGTGTATTTCTGCTGCATCAGGAAAGGCCTGTTTTAAAATTTCTTCAATTTGTGATGGATTCATGTTAAGTCCTAACTATGATCTGGTAATCAATTCTTAAATAATAAACTGCTCAAACCAACCGTCTAAGTCATATAAATCTGCTAATGTTTTTACAGAATCTGGGATATTAATCAAACTGTTTGGGATGATTTTATGATAATGGTTTAATAATTCAGCAAGCAAAGTGAAGCCGGCAGAATCCACTCGAGTAATCTCTTTTAAATCCCAATATAAATGTTGATTCGCTTTTGGTGATAAAAAAGAAGCACGTTGCTTCCATAACGGAAGCAACGTGTTACGAGTTAATTCGCCCGACAACCTCACAAATAAACTTTCATTGTTTTGCTGAATGTCCCATTGTAATGTTTTTTGAGGCATAACTAAACTACTTATTTTAATGTAATCGGTTGTTTTGCTGATTGCGCTACTTGTGCAGTTAAAGCATCAATCCCTTTTTGACGAATCACACCCGCCCATTCATTTTGTTTGGTTGCAACCATACTCACACCTTCAGCTGCCATATCGTAGGCTTGCCATTCACCTGTTTTACTGTTTTTACGCCATTTAAAATCTAATTTAATCGGCTGGGCTGCACCGTTTGCCAATACATTTACACGAATACTCACGATAGATTTGCCATCAACTGATTTCGGGCTTTCAATTTGTACATTTTGATCTTGATATTGCGTTAATACTTGCGCATAAGATTGCTCAACAAACTGACCAAAAGCAGTAAAAAATGCTTCTTTTTGTGCATCAGTGGCTGAAGCTAAATTTTTACCTAGCACTAACTGCCCTGCATATTTTACGTGAACATGCGGCATTAAATCATTACGTACAATAGTACGTAAATATTCAGGATTTGCTTTAATCTTACTTTGACTTGCTTTGATATCGCCAAATAATTTATCTGCAGTTTGCTGCATTAATACATAAGGACTGGTTTCTGCAAATGCTGTAGTTGAAAATAACGCAGAAACTGCCACTAAACCAGTTACGATAATTTTTTTAATGCTTTTTAACATTATTGATAATCTCCAAAATCTCTAATTAGAGGTTCTTATTACTGAATTACTCTGCTTTAGGTTCTGCAGAGCCATTCGCTTTTTCATCTCCAGTTTTATCTGACTTTTTATCACCATATAAGAACTGGCCGATCAAATCTTCTAATACCATTGCCGAATTGGTATCAACAAAAGTATCACCTTCTTTCATCATTGCGGTTTCGCCTTCCATCACAAAGCCGACATTTAACGCAACGTACTGTTCACCTAATAAACCGGAGGTTTTAATTGAAAGTGAGCTTGTATCCGGAATTTGGTTAAAACTTTGGTTCACTGCTAAAGCAACTTTAGGAGTATAAGTTTTTTCATCAAGAGAAATATCAGATACACGCCCCACTACAACCCCACCTACTTTAATAGGAGCACGCACTTTTAGTCCACCAATATTATCAAAAGTTGCATAAAGGGTGTAAGTTTTCTCACTGGAAAAGCCCTGCACATTTGCTACTCTCAGACCTAAAAAAACGAGTGCAGCTAAACCGAGTAATACAAATAAACCTACCCAAAATTCATATTTAATTGATTGACGCATTGTCTGTTCCTTTTACTAAAATCAACCACCAAACATAATGGCAGTTAAAATAAAATCTAATCCTAAAATCACTAATGAAGCATTAACTACCGTCCTAGTAGTTGCTTGGCTTATCCCCTCTGAAGTCGGGAGACAATCATAACCGTTGAAAAGCGCAATCCAAACGACTGCAAAAGCAAAAATCAGGCTTTTAATAAAACCGTTGATCAGATCGGTGGCAGTCACTGAATTTTGCATCACAGACCAAAAACTTCCACCATCGACTCCTTTCCAGTCAACCCCAACAAGAGAACCGCCCCAAATCCCGATTGCAGTAAAAATTACCGCTAAAATCGGCATTGAAATTACCCCCGCCCAAAAACGCGGTGCAATAATTCGTCTTAATGGATCAACTGCCATCATTTCAAGGCTGGAAAGCTGCTCTGTTGCTTTCATCAAACCGATTTCAGCCGTTAATGCCGAACCTGCCCGTCCGGCAAATAATAATGCTGTTACCACAGGCCCTAATTCACGTAAAAGCGAAAGGGAAACCAAAGTACCTAAACTGCTTTCTGCTGCAAAATCAACCAATACCACATAGCCTTGCAAGCCTAATACCATGCCGATAAACAAGCCTGAGAGCATAATAATCAGTAAGGATTGTACACCTAAAACATAAAGCTGTTTAATCAATAACGGCGTATGTTTACGAAATTCCGGCTTACCGACTAACGCTCCCCATAACATAAAGGTAGAACGCCCAAATGTGCGGATAAAGTTAATCACAAAAGCCCCAATTGAGCTAATAAACTTAACCATTAAATAGCTCCTCTGTATAATCTTTTGCCGGATAATGGAACCTTACCGGTCCATCTGATTTACCACTCAAAAACTGTACCACTTGCGGATCTTCACTTGCCAATAACATCTCTGCCGTGCCTTCTGCAATCACACGCTTATCTGCCACAATATAAGCATAATCGGCAATGCTTAGCACCTCTTTTACATCGTGTGAAACCACAATTGAGGTTAAATTTAACGCCTGATTCAGCTCTTTAATTAACTCAACAATTACGCCCATACTGATAGGATCTTGTCCGGTAAACGGCTCATCATACATAATCAAATCAGGATCTAATGCGATCGCACGAGCAAGAGCCGCACGGCGAGCCATACCGCCCGATAATTCAGACGGCATTAAATTAGCCGCTCCACGAAGCCCAACCGCTTCTAATTTCAGCAAAACTAATTTTCGAATGATTTCTTCAGGCAAACGGGTATGCTCACGAATCGGGAACGCGACATTATCGAAAGTTGACATATCAGTAAATAACGCACCAGATTGGAACAACATTCCCATACGTTTACGGATTTCATAAAGCTCTTTGTTATTGGCTGTACAAACATCTCTTCCATCAAATAATATTTCACCGGATTCCGGTAAAATCTGCCCGCCGATTAAACGTAGCAAGGTGGTTTTACCAATGCCGGAAGGCCCCATGATTGCAGTGACCTTACCCTTCTGCACTTGCAGATTTAGGTTGTCATAAATGATTCTCTCCCCTCGTTTAAAGGTCAGATTCTTTACTTCAACCAAATTTTCCGTTTTATACATCAAAATATGGACTCAAACTAATAAAAAATGGCATTTATGGTCTATCAAATTTCAGCGAATGTCAAAATACTTTTAAGAATCTGACAAAAAAATTGAGTAACAAGCGGTCAGATATTCTAAATTTTTTGCAAATTCGCTGAACTGAAAAAGAAAGGTTTTGTCTTAGCAAATACGAGTGTTTACGCTCGTAAGTATAAAAAACATAGGATATGAGGAACATACACAATATGAATAGAACAATGAAGAAATCATTTTTAACTGCATTAATTTTAGGCTCAACAATCGCTGCAATGCCGATTGCCGCACAAGCGACCTTACCGACAGAAGTAAACGGTCAAGCATTACCAAGCCTTGCTCCAATGCTGGAAAAAGTTCGACCTGCAGTAGTGAGTATTGCTGTTGAAGGTAAAACAAAAGGCGAATCTCGCTATACTCGCGACATTCCTGAAGAGTTTGAATTCTTCTTTGGTCCGAATGCCGATATGTTTGGAGATCGCTCCGGCCCTCGCAACTTCCGCGGAATGG
The DNA here is from genome assembly GCF_013377255.1 of Mannheimia granulomatis. NCBI lineage: Bacteria > Pseudomonadati > Pseudomonadota > Gammaproteobacteria > Pasteurellales > Pasteurellaceae > Mannheimia > Mannheimia granulomatis. The sequence goes on along the minus strand of NZ_CP016614.1, from coordinate 524,902 downwards.
GTTCCGGTGCAGTTATTAATGCAGAAAAAGGCTATATTATCACTAACAATCACGTTATTAACAATGCAGATAAAATTACCGTAAAGCTGGAAGACGGACGTGAGTTTAAAGCAAAATTAGTAGGCAGCGACCCGCTTTCAGATGTCGCATTAATTCAAGTTGAAAACCCTAAGAACCTTACCGAAATTAAATTTGCTGATTCAGATACACTCCGTGTAGGCGACTTTACTGTGGCAATCGGAAATCCTTTTGGTTTAGGGCAAACTGTAACATCAGGCATTGTATCCGCACTTGGTCGTTCCACCGGACAATCGGACGAAGGTTATGAAAACTACATCCAAACCGATGCCGCGGTAAACCAAGGTAACTCAGGTGGTCCGTTAATTAACTTAAACGGCGAATTAATTGGTATTAACACTGCCATTATTTCTCCAAGTGGCGGAAATGCAGGTATTGCCTTTGCTATTCCAAGCAATATGGCAAACAGCCTTGTCACTCAAATTATCGAATTTGGCGAAGTTAAACGCGGAATGCTGGGTATTAGAGGAGGCGAATTAAATGCAGATCTCGCTAAAGAGTTTAATATTTCCACCCAACAAGGTGCTTTCGTTAGCGAAGTATTACCGGATTCCGCTGCTGCAAAAACCGGCTTTAAAGCAGGTGATGTAATTACTGAAATCAATGGTCAAAAAGTCCGTAGCTTCAGTGAGTTGAGAGCTAAAATAGCAACCTCAGGCGTTGGAAAAGAGATTGAATTAACTTACTTACGTGACGGCAAAGAAGCAAAAGCTAAAGTAACATTGCAATCCAATTCTGAAGCAAAAGTAACTGCCTCAAACCTACTTCCGGCTTTAAAAGGGGCTGACTTTAATAACTATAACGCCAAAGGCATGAAAGGAGTTGAAATTTCTAACGTAGAAAAAGGCTCGATTGCTGAAATGCGAAGCCTCAAAAAAGGTGATATTATCATCGGCGTAAACCGCCATTCAGTTGAAAATATTGCTGATTTACGCAAAATTTTAGAAGCAAAACCATCAGTAATCGCACTCAATATTGTGCGTGATGGAGTAAATTTCTATGTGATTCTGCAATAACTTTTTACTTACTCCAAATAAAAAAGCTGATGATAACATCAGCTTTTTTATTTTACTTTCTCTGCTGCCCTTGCAACATTTGGCGAGCCATTTCCATACTTTGGATTACCGCTCGGCGGTCTATGGATTCATTATTGCCGTCTAACACTTTTCGCCAATAATCCAACGCCTCTTGATAGCGGTTATTAAGAAAACTGTCTGAAGCCAATAATAACAAGCTGGCACTTTCGGTTTTATCTAACGAGAGGGCTTGGTCAATTATCGATTGGATTTCCGGAGTCATTTTCTGTCCGTTGTCGTAGTAACGAGCAGTTGCTACAGCACCTAAAACGGCGGGTCGTTTACCGAGCAATTTTTCGGCATTATCATAACAAATCAATGCCGAATCAAAATCATTGTTTAAGGTATAGGCTTGCCCTAATTCGTACCACAGATCGCCATTATTCGGGTTTTCTCGAAGCTGATTTTGTAGGCTAATAATATAGCGATCGTTTTTGGATTCAGTCGGATGCTCAATACTTTGCCGCTCGAATGCTTGGTGAGCCGAAATACCCTCTTCCACGGCTTGGTAACGCCCACTCTGCCAATAATAAGCTGACGACAGGACAAAAATCGCCAATAGACTGATTAATATGGTTTTAGCAAGCGGTCGATTTTGTCCGTTTTTTTGCAACTGGCTCTGCTCAAATTGAGCTTTCTCAAAGTGATAGCGTTGCAGAGCCTCATGCTCAAATTCTTGACGTGCCTCTTCTGCAAAATGTTGGGCAAATCTGACCGCTTGTTGATAATTTTCTCTACTTAATTGCTCGCGAGTTTCCATTTTTTGCTCTATTTTCGTCTGGTTCGCCACAAAACCGCCATAAATAACAGGCTAATTAGCCCTAAGGGTAATCCCCAAAGTAGCCATGTTTGGCCGGTGAGTGGCGGATCGTAATTCACAAAACTGCCGAAACGTTCGGTCATAATGCGGATAATTTCCTCATTGCTTTTGCCCTGATTAACCATTTCATACACTTCGATTCTCAAGTTATAAGCAGCAGTAGCATTAGATTCCACCAAATTCTGATTTTGGCACTGTAAGCAGCGTAACGAGCGAGCGAGAGCAACTGCTCGCACACGGTCTGACTCATTTTTGAATTCAAAAGTATCCACCATTTGGGCTTGAGCTTGAGGAATAAACAACATCGCCCCCGATACAAGCGGTAGAATTAGCCAAATTTTTTGCAAATATCGTATTAGGCTACTTTTCATTTCTCAAAGCCTCTAATTTCGGTAGAAAATCTTGAGCAAAATCCGCGTTGTAGCCCTTTTGCTGATAACGCACAACGCCGTGGCGATCAATCAAATAGCTGGAAGGTGCGGAAGAGACTTTCAGCGTTTGAATCAAAAAGCCTTTTTCATAATCATCAATAACCAAACTAAACGGGTTGCCCCAATTTTCCAATGCTTTAATCGCATCATTAGGACGATCGCTATAAGTCAGGCCTACAATCGGTACGCCCTTTTGTTTTAGTTCCAATAAAATTGGAAATTCCTTAATACACCACGTACACCAACTCGCCCAAACATTGAGAATATAAGGCTCTTTAGGCAATGAGTTGCTATTTAAATGGGCATTACTATCAAGTAAGTTCTTGCCCACAAATTCCGGAAAAGGCCTGCCTTGCCAATCTTCAGTCGGAGCGATAGCATCTTTATTCATAAGTGGTACGGTAAGAAAACCGACAAGTGCAATCAGCAGAAAAAGCGGAATTAACAACAGCGTTTTTTTCATTTTTTATATTCTCTACGGTAACCCAATAATGCTAATAATGAAGCAATAATCATAATAATCCCTCCCAACCACAAGGCTTGCACATAAGGTTTGTAGTGCAGACGGAAGGCGTATTCCAAATTACCGAATTTATCACCCATCACAATGTAAATATCGTCTAAGTAGTGATGATATAGTCCGACTTCTGCCATAGTCATCGTACGAACATCATAATAACGCCTTTCAGGAGCAACAGTCGCAAGGTTTTCACCCGCTCTGCTAATGGAAAAAACGGCTTGTTCCGCCGTATAATTCGGCCCGATTAAATCATTGTAGCTTTCATATTTAAAGGTGAAGCCAGCAAGTTCAGCCTGTTCGTTCGGTTTTAAGCGTACGCCCACTTCATCGCCATAATAGCTATTCATCATCGCGCCAATCACACACACAGCAAAGCCAATATGTGCCAAACGCATTGCAAGCGGTCTGATTTTAAACATAAATTGCAAATACGGAAGATGAGTTAAAATAATCCAAATTGCAAGGCTGACAAACACCACCGGCAGCAACGCCAACTCAAAATGCGGACGTTGGGAAATCGTGTGATAAATCAAGACTAACGCTAAGCCAATCGCCACCGGGAACAGCCATAATTTCACTAAAATCTGTTTGATAGGGATCTGCTTCCAACGCAGCACTACCGCCAGCCCCATTACCATCATCAACAACAATGTGAGTGGGGCAAACACATTATTAAAATACGGCGCACCCACTGAAATACTACCCCAGTTCATCACGGTGAAAATCATCGGGTAGAATGTGCCGAGCAAAACCACTGAGGTTGCAACACTTAATAAACCGTTGATCATCAAAAATGCGGTTTCTTTTGAGAACAAATTAAACCGAACCTTGCCTTGCCATAAATTCACCTTAAAGGCGAATAATGCTAATGCAATAAAACTTAAACTGAAGAATAGCACCAATAATGCCATACCACGATCGGGATCAACCGCAAAGGCGTGAACCGAGGTTAAAATGCCCGAACGCACAATAAAAGTGCCGAGCAAACTTAAAGCAAAAGCAAAAATGGCGAGCAAGATCGTCCAATAATAAAAGATCCCCCGCTGCTGGCTCACGATCAAACTATGCACTAATGCAGTGCCCAGTAGCCAAGGCATTAGTGAGGCGTTTTCCACCGGATCCCAAAACCACCAGCCGCCCCAGCCAAGTTCATAATACGCCCACCAAGCGCCTAAAATAATGCCTGCGGTAAGAAATCCCCACGAGATCATTGTCCACGGGCGAATCCAACGCATAATGGCAGCATCCATTCCACCGCAAAATAAAGCTGATACCATCATTGCAAAGCTTACCGCAAAACCAACATAGCCTAAATAAAGCAGTGGCGGGTGGAAAATTAAGCCGATATCTTGCAACATCGGATTAAGATCTCGCCCTTCCGGTGGCACAGGAAAAGCACGCTCAAAAGGGTTAGAAACCAGTAAAATAAAAAGCAAAAAGCCAAGTGCGATTACACCTAGCATCGTTAAGGCTCGATTAGCAAACAAGCGGTCAATTTTTTGAGAAAATTTGCAAAAGACTGCCGACCAAATAACCAGAGCAGCTAACCAAAACAGCATTGAGCCTTCATGCCCGCCCCAAGTTGCTGCGAACTTAAAGAAATCAGGCAATTGGCTGTTAGAATGGGAAGCGACATAGGTAACTGAAAAGTCGTCAGTTAAAAATGCATAGACCAAAACAGAAAAAGCAAGTGTGGTGAAAGTAGCTTGTAAATAGGTAAAAAGAGGTGCCAACGCCAGCCAATGATATTGCTTGCGTATCTCTCCCCATAAAGAAAAACTGACTTGGAAAATAGCTGTGAGTGCAGCCATTAAAAGTGAAAAATAGCCCAGTTCCGGTAGCATAATAAATCCAAAATATGACCGCTTGTAAAGGTTTGGTAGGAAAAGATTTTATCTCTATCCTCTAATCTATGAATAAAACGGGAGGGTTAAAACCCTCCCCTACCAAATTACCGATTAACTTTTCCTTAGCTCGCAACCGTAAGCTGCCCTGCATAAAGGATAAAGTAACGTAAACAGAGTACACCGATTAAGTCAAAAATGGAAATTAAAATAATAAATTTCACATTATGTTTCAAGCGATAGCTACCAAAAATATTTGCCGTTAATGGAATAGCGATACCAATTAACATTACGCCGATCCAGAATACGCTACCCCAGAAGCCTGAAAGTGCATTTGTTAAAGCAAGTGATTTATCTGCCCCACCGAAATGCAATCCCACGAAGAATGCCACAATTAAGCCTAATTCGGTTACCATAATCGGCACTTCAAATTTGTGCATAAAGTGAACTTCGTGGCTTTCGCCAGATAATTTACCGGCAATTAACACCATAAGGAAAGTTGCCGCAATGCCCGATGATGCACCGGATGCTAAGAACAACGCAGGTAATACAGGGTTGTTTAACATCGGATAACTAACTAAGGCTGATAATAAGAATCCGGTATAAGCCCCTAATACTGCTGCCAATATAAAGAGGATAAACTCAATCGGTTTTAACAGTTTAGCTTCTGCAAAATCAATCCAACCCAGCAAAAATTTAAATATTGGTAGATAGCGGTTTACAAAACACGCCAGCCAATCTTTAAACATAATAGCAATCCAAACAACAAGAACGGCCATATAAAGCTGGAATAACATTACCCCCATCGACATCACGGAAGTAAAGTTATAATTGAACATTAATTTCCAGAATGTCCACGGTTTCGTTAAGTGAAAAATCAGCAATAACAAGCCGATGATAGTCGGTAAAGTACCTAAGATTGCTGCACTACGGATAATCCAGTTCTGGCTTGGCTTTTCAATTTTCACACCGCTATTGCGGTAAGCAATCGCTAACTGAACCGCCCCCGATGAAATACCGAGTAGGAATAAGTAAATTGCGATTGTGCCATCCCAAACAAGGTTTGGGGTTTGGAAAGGTACATATTCATTCATTATCTATGTTCTCCTTTACCAAATGGAATGTGATACAAGTTCGGCTCTGTGCCTAGTGATGTTTTCGTGCGATAAACCGGATTGTTTCTCACTTTATGGAAAATATCACTTGTAGGATCGTTCATATCACCAAAGGTTAATGCCTTGGTCGGGCAAGCCTCAACACAAGCCGGTTGTTTGCCTTCGGCCAAGTTTGTATCACGACAGAAGTTACATTTGTCTGCGGATTTTTTCTCCGGATGAATAAAACGTACACGATATGGACAAACCGCAATACAGTATTGGCAACCGACACACAAATCTGCGTGAACATCGACAATACCGGTTTGTGGATCGACAAATGAGGCTCCCGTCGGGCAAACACTCACACAAGGTGCATTAGTGCAATGTTGGCAAGATTGACGGAAAAACTCATATTGTACATTAGGAAATTCACCAAAAGGTTCACTACGGATAATTTCTAAGCGAGATACACCTGCCGGTACATTATTGGTTGTACGGCATGCATCCATACAAGCAGTGCAGCCGATACAAGATGTTTCATCGTGTACCATCGCATAGCGAATTTTCTTTTGTTCTTTCTCAGTAGCAAGAGTTATAGAAGTGGCAAGGCCTGTACTTGCCACAACTGCGATAGCACCTGCCCCTGAGACGAAATCTCTACGGGTGCAAGTCATTATTTTGTTCCTTTTGCTTCTGTGGCTTTCATTTCAGGATTTTTAAATTCTCCTGAATGAATTTTAGTATGGCAATCAACACAGAGTTTGATTCTGTCTTTTTCACTAATTGCCTTCATCGGTTCTTTTTCCGGGTGTAATTCATGACAGTTAGTACAAGAAATTTTCGTTGCATGAGTATCATGAGCCCAGAATTTTTCACGTAATTTCTCCGGAGTATGGCAAGCGATACAGACTTGATTCTGCGCATTAACAGAACGCTCAAGTGAAGGATTGCTTGCTTTACCGTGAGGATTAAAACGCATTACATCTTTTGCACCTTTACGGTGGCTTTCAGAAATATTGCCATGACAACTTACACAAGTAATCGGCTGACCATTATTCGGGCTTTTTACATCTTGTTGGAAATGCTTACCCGCGTGGTGGAAAGGCTTACCAGTTGCATTAGCCGACTCATGACATTGGGTACAATATTTGTTTGGGTCACGGCGTGCATCATTTGAAATTTTTGCATCATCTGATGTTTGCTCAATCCAAAGAGGCTTTGGTTGTTCCGGCATTACCGCATTAGCGGTTGGAATTGCAAAAAAACCTGCAAATACGACCGCTTGTAGGAGGGCGATTGCTCGCCCTGTTTTTGAAATTAAGTTTTTCATAGTCCACCTCAAGCTACATTATTTTGCTTCTGCTTTTGGTGCTGCTGTTTCTTCTGCCGGTAATAAGCCCTTAGCACGAGCTTCTTTTTCCCATTGAGGAACTACAGTTTTTAAGAACTCCTCTTTCGCAGCTTTATCTTTTGGAATATCTAAACCAATTGCCACTTGTGCTTTCTCTTTGGTTGAAATATCCGGAATGGCTACAGGAGTTGTTACGCCATGTTTCGCTAATACTACACCTAATTGAGAGCGAGCATCTGCGGCACGGTCAATACCTGTTGCGATAGTACGTAACATAACATCCGGTGCATGGAAGTGGTTACCATGACCTGCGGCTGAGTAATCCCAACGCCATTGAGAATGACGGATTGCAGTTAAGATATCTTTCATCTCTTCTGCTGTTGCACCTGCATCCCATGCGGCTTTCGCTTCGAAGTGAGCTTTCACTAATTGATCTTCCAAACGAATCATCGCTTCTTTTACTTCGTGTTTGTACTCTTTAACACGTTTTTCTAAGGTTTCTTTACTTTGTTCATGACAAGTTTTACAAGTCGCTTCAAAGTTATCGAATGGATTACCGATTTTATGCTCAGTATAAACTTTGCCATCTTTATCTTTCACTTTAGGCATATGACAATCAATACAAGTTACACCGTTTTTACCATGCGTACCTTGTGCCCAAACCTCAAAATCCGGGTGTTGCGTTTTCAACATTGGCGCTTTAGATAAGGCGTGAGTCCAGTCGGTAAAATTGATTTCATCATAATATTTTTCGATGCTATCAACATCTACCCCGTTTTTCCAAGGGAAGGTAACGTCTTTTTTATCTTTAAAGTAATATTCAACGTGGCAGTTTGCACATACCGCCGGACGTTTACCGTGTTTATCGAGGTCTTCAAATTTCCAGCCGATAGTATTTAAAGCACGTAATACATGCGGACGAGCTACTCGTAAGGCAGCTTTACCTTGCTTAAATTCCTCTGATGCAGTGTCATGGCAGTCTGCACAACCGATTGGATTAACGACTTCCGAACCATATTTCGCCCATTTTGGATCAAAATAGCCACGCTCGCCTTTTTCTTCGATTAAACGTGCTACATCAGGGCTTTTACAAGTCCAACACGCCATCGGCTGAGGGCCATCATCTTCACCTTTTGGAGCACCTGTACGTAAAATCTCACGCACATCGGTAATTGCATAATAATGCCCACGAGGCTTATTATAATCTTTAGCAAATGCATAACCTGCCCATAAAATCACATAACGAGGGTCAGCTTCTAACGCACTACCTCTATCGGTTGAACTAGAAGTTGCCTTCCAAGAGTTATATTGTAATGGGTATTTTTCTGCAAAAAGGTGATTTGCAGATTCAACCGTTACGCCTAATTTTTCGTGTTTCATCGCTTTATCTGTTAGCGATTCTGTTTTTGCTTCTTCAGCTAAAGCAGTTTGAAAACACCCCAATATTGAAATTGTCGCCACGGCTAGGCTTTTTGCTAAAAATTTCATTTTGGTTCTCCCACGCAGGTAAAAAAATCATTAGATAAAAGTAAGAATATTTCCTATCAAATTAATAAGATAATCCTAATAATTCACTAGTGAGAATATGAAATTTAAGTCAAACCGACTATCTGAAAATGAAGATTTATTGAATTAAATCAAGAAAATTCCGCAAAATACCTCTTAAGTGTTAACCCCTTCTCTTAGCTAAATAAAAACGACTTTTATTTAGCTAAGCTATGCGAAAAATCCGGCTTAATTTCACCGAAAATAAAGTTTAAAAAACTGAGAATTTATGGTATCTATATCATCTTCTTTTAAAATAATAAAAACCTTAAGAGGCACAACATCAATGAATGGTGCAAGATTAATTACCGAGAGCCTAAAAGCTCACGGTGTCATAACTCTCTTTGGCTATCCAGGGGGCGCGATTATGCCTACCTACGACGCCATCTACGACTCGGGTTTAGATCACCTTCTCTGCCGTAACGAACAAGGCGCAGCAATGGCAGCTATTGGCTATGCACGCTCAACAGGAAAAGTAGGCGTTTGTATTGCCACCTCAGGCCCCGGTGCGACTAACTTAATTACCGGATTGGGTGATGCTGCATTAGACTCCATCCCTATTGTTGCAATCACAGGGCAAGTGGCAAGCCATTTAATCGGCACAGATGCTTTCCAAGAAGCAGATGTATTAGGTTTATCACTCGGCTGTACTAAACACAGTTTTATCGTTCAAAATATTGAGGAATTGCCTGAAATTTTAGCTCTCGCATTCCAAATTGCCCAAAGTGGCAGACCCGGTCCGGTATTAGTTGATGTACCTCGTGATGTACAATTAGCTGCTACCTCCGCGGAGCCGATTGTTTATCCAAAAGAAAAACCCGCTTTACAAAATCCGGAGAACTTACTTGCTGCCAAAAAATTATTAACGGAGGCAAAACGTCCTGTGCTTTATGTCGGTGGCGGTGTGGGCATGGCTGATGGCGTGCAAGCGGTCAGAAATTTCGTAAAAATTGCAAATATTCCATCTGTATCCACCCTAAAAGCTTTAGGCACTATTGATCCTACCGATCCGCTTTATATGGGTATGATCGGCATGCACGGCACTAAAGCCGCAAACTATGCGGTACAAGAATGTGATTTGCTAATCGCTTGTGGTGCAAGGTTCGATGACCGCGTAACAGGCAAATTAGACTCTTTTGCCCCACACGCTAAAGTGATCCATATTGATATTGACAATGCTGAGATCAATAAACTACGTAAAGTTCAAGTAGCTTTACAAGGCGATCTGATCGAAGCGGTAAACTATTTGGCTCAACCGCTTTCTATTGATGCTTGGCGTGAAGATATCCGCAATTTAAAACAGCAATTTGATTTCCAATATCAAGAGAATTCAGGCGAAGGTGATATTAATGCCGTGGCATTATTAAACACGCTTTCCGAGCGTAAAGCGAAAAACAGCGTGGTCACTACCGATGTCGGTCAGCACCAAATGTGGTCGGCACAGCATTTAACTTATCATGATCCGAAAAACTACATTACCTCAGCCGGATTTGGCTCAATGGGTTTTGGTTTACCTGCTGCTATCGGAGCGATTAAAGCTCGCCCTAACGATCAAGTGATTGTAATCACTGGTGACGGCTCCATTATGATGAATATTCAGGAATTGGGTACACTTAAACGCGGTAATCTGCCGGTGAAAATTTTACTGCTTGATAACCAACGTTTGGGCATGGTTCGCCAATGGCAATCACTGTTCTTTCACGGTCGCCACAGCCAAACGATTTTAGACGATAATCCTGATTTTGTAATGCTGGCAAAAGCCTTCGATATTGAGGGTGAACGTATTGAAAAAGCAAATGAAGTCTCGGATGCTATCAATCGCTTTCTCAATGCCAAAGGAGCCTATTTACTGCATGTTTGCATTCCACAAGAAGATAATGTTTGGCCGCTTGTGCCACCGGGTGCCTGCAATGCTGATATGTTGGACGATGATGTATAGGAGAGTAACATGGAAGAGTACCAATTAACTATTACCGCAAATAAACGTCCCGAAACCTTAGAAAGGATTTTAAGGGTTATCCGGCACCGAGGCTTTGAAGTAAAAAATTTAAATGTAGAATCAACAGATTCTATTTTTAACCTAAATTTTACATTAGCGAGTAAACGCCAACTCTCACTTTTAACTCATCAATTAGAAAAAGTTTTTGATATTATAGAGATCAATTAGCCAAACTTTTCATAAACCGTGTAGCAAAATACACGGTTTTTTTATTTCCAAAATTTACAATTCTCTATCTTTTTGATTTTATTCACTTCTTCAAATTGCAACTGATTTTTTTCTTTTTTTGCTCTTTATTTTAAAGTTCAACAGATCTAATATACTACATATAGTGTTAAACAATGTTAAAAAACACAACATATTGTGTTAATACCAATAGATATGGAAAACCTTAGATTCAACTCAGAGCAAATTGTTTGGCAAGAAGTGCCGAATGAAACCTCGCTTGCTTTTCTAATTACAGGCTGCCCGCTTGGCTGCAAAGGCTGTCATAGTGCTGATAGCTGGAAAGCCTGTAACGGGACAGTGCTGACACCGGAATACCTATCTCATCGCTTAACACGTTATCAGGGTTTAATTAGTTGCGTTCTCTTTATGGGGGGAGAATGGAAAGCAGAAAAATTAACACCACTCCTAAAGCTTGCCAAACAGCAAGGGCTAAAAACTTGTCTTTATACAGGATTGGAAAAAGATCAGCTTCCCGAATGTTTATTAGCCGAATTAACCTATTTAAAGACAGGTCGTTGGATTGCTGAACGTGGCGGATTAGAAAGCTTAACGACTAATCAACGCTTTATAGATTTACGCAGCAACCAAAACCTCAATCATCTATTTATAAAAGGAGACTTAATATGATTCGCTTACAACAAGAACAATTAAACGGAAAATTAGCTTTTATTGACCATTACATCCAAGCACAAAATGCAGCTGACGGTTCAAAAATGGATGCCAATGCGAATGTGACACAAAAAAATATTGCGACAATGGAAAATGAATTGATGAAAGATTTTTTTGTACAGATCAATCGTGCAAAAGTCAGTCAGAAAATTGAAACATTATTTGATAAGGCTACCGCACAAGAATACATACGCCAGATTGAGGCACATGAAATTTACGTTCACGATGAAACCAGCCTAAAACCTTACTGCGTATCTATCACTATGTATCCATTTTTACATGACGGATTAAGCAAATTAGGCGGCGAATCTAAAGCACCGAAACATTTAGCTTCTTTCTGTGGCTCTTTTATTAACTTTGTCTTTGCCGTCAGTGCTCAGTTTGCAGGTGCGGTTGCAACCGTTGAGTTTCTCACTTATTTTGACTATTTTGCTCGTAAAGATTTTGGTGATAACTACTTAAAAACTCACAGCCGAGAAATTGAAAATCACCTACAACAAGTAGTTTACAGTATCAACCAACCTGCTGCAGCCCGAGGTTATCAAAGTGTATTTTGGAATATCTCGCTCTATGACAAATTCTATTTTGAGGCAATGTTTGGCAATTTTGTTTTTCCTGATTTTGAAAAACCGAACTGGGAAACGACCGCCAAATTACAGCTATTCTTTATGAAATGGTTCAATAAAGAACGCAGCAAAGCTATTTTGACCTTCCCTGTTGTTACCGCAGCCATGCTAACCGCAAACGGAAAATGCAAAGATGATGAATTTGCCAACCAAATGGCACAAGAACTCTCACAAGGAAACTCATTTTTTATTTATCAATCAGATAATCCGGATTCCCTTGCCTCTTGCTGCCGCCTACGCAATGAAATCAGCGATCACACCTTCTCTTACTCACTAGGGGCTGGCGGTGTGGCAACAGGTTCTATTAATGTGATTACGATTAACATGAACCGTTTAGTGCAAGATAAACGTGATTTAGTCACAGAAGTCAGCAAGATCCACAAATATCAATACGCTTATCGCAAATTAATGGAAGAGTATTTAGCCAACAGCATGCTCCCTGTTTACGATGCCGGCTTTATTTCACTTGATAAACAATTTCTGACGATTGGCATTAATGGCATGGCAGAAGCAGCAGAATCCCAAGGCTTAACGGTTGGTTACAACCCAGATTATATTGAGTTTGTGCAATCCCGCCTAAAAACGATTTTCCAAGCCAACCAAGCCGCCAGTGAAAAATATGGCGTCAAATTCAACACCGAATTTGTGCCGGCAGAAAACCTTGGGGTAAAAAATGCCAAATGGGATAAAGCAGATGGCTATTTCGTACCGCGTGATTGCTACAATTCCTACTTCTATGTAGTCGAAGATGAAAGCACCAATGCATTAGATAAATTTCTACTACACGGCAAAGAATTAGTGGAGTGGTTAGACGGTGGCTCAGCTCTCCATCTCAATCTTGATGAGGCTTTAAACGTCGGTAGCTACCGCTTACTGTTAGATACTGCAGCTAAAACAGGCTGTAACTATTTCTGCATTAACGTCAAAATCACCATTTGCAATGAATGTAACCATATCGACAAACGCACTTTGCACACTTGCAGCCAATGTGGCTCACACAATATTGATTATGGCACAAGGGTAATCGGCTATTTAAAACGGGTTTCCGCCTTTAGCTCTGCCCGCCAAAAAGAGCACAGCTTGCGGTTTTATCATAAAGAAGCAGCTTAAGACGCTGCGGTTGTAATCTGCTTTACAACCGCTTTTTTAGCGATTATATTAAAACCTCATTTAGTCGGGGTGCTTGCTTTAAAGCCAAGCTGAGAAATACCCGTTGAACCTGATGCAGTTAGCACTGACGTAGGAAACTAAAGGCGTAAAACCATTCTATTCCCGTTCGTGTTGGCTCGTATTTTTTCACACAATGAGGAATAACGATGACCACTCCCCTTTCATATCAAACGCAATATTTGCAAAAAATTCGGCAAATTAACCCGCTTGTACACAACATTACCAACATTGTTGCCGCTAATTTTTCTGCTAACGGCTTACTTGCCCTCGGAGCTTCGCCGATTATGGCCGCTGCCATTGAGGAAATGGAAAGCGTGCCGCAACTGAGCTCTGCGGTAGTCATTAATATCGGCACTTTAATCGGCAAAGAAGTGGATGCGATGTTACTGGCAGGCAAAACCGCTAACCGTTTAGGGATTCCTGTCGTGTTAGATCCTGTGGGTGTAGGGGCCACGCCATTTCGCCTCCAAACGGTAGAAAAACTGTTAAGCGAAATTCAATTTACCGCCATTCGCGGCAATGCCGGTGAACTTGCCACCCTAGCCAATGTGGATTGGCACGCGAAAGGGGTTGATGCCGGTGAAGGTAGCCATAGCTTGCAAGAAATCGCCCAAACTGTAGCAGCACAATATAAAACCATCGCCGCTATTAGCGGAGAAACCGATGTGATAAGCAATGGCTCACACACTGCATTACTGCAAAACGGTACAGCGATGTTCCCGAAAACGACTGCCTCCGGCTGTTTACTCAGTGCTATTTGCGGGGCTTTTCTTGCCGTTGCAGATAAAGAAAAGGAATTTGCAGCCCTCGTTGAAGCCTTCACCGTCTATGCGGTTGCCGGCGAGCTTGCTGCCCAAACTCTCCGCCCAACTCAGCACGGACAATTTGCCGTGAATTTATTGGATCAGCTTGGCGAAATCACGCCTGAAACCGTTGAAAAGTTAGCAAAGGTGGCGTATGTCTAAATCTTCCCCGCTTAAAGTCGCCGTTGCCTCCATGGTTGGCACCGCCGTTGAATACTTTGATAATTACATCTACACCATGGCTGCCGTACTGGTATTTAATGTGCAATTTTTCAATAGTGACGATCCGGTTTCTAACCAATTAATGTCTTTGTCGGTTCTGGCTCTTGCCTTTTTCACCCGCCCGATGGGATCGATTATTTTCGGTCACTTTGGCGACAAATACGGACGTAAACAAACGCTGATTGCCTCGCTTTTATTGATGGGGCTTTCCACTGTGGCAATCGGCTTATTACCGAACTATGCCGCTATCGGCATTTGGGCAACATTACTGCTCTGCTTATGCCGAATCGGACAAGGATTAGGCTTAGGCGGTGAATGGGGCGGAGCCGCCTTAGTTGCTACCGAACACGCCCCGAAACACAAGCGGGCATTTTTTGGGATTTTTCCGCAAATGGGGGCACCAATCGGCTTATTGCTGGCAAACGGGGCTTTCTATTTGGTGAACCTCATTTATGGAGAACAAGCCTTTCTCGACTGGGCATGGCGAACTCCATTTATCGCTTCCCTTGTGATGATTTTTATCGGCTTATACATTCGCCTCAAAATCAGCGAAAGCCCGATTTTCTTAAAAGCAGAGAAACAAGGCAAAAACCGCCACACACCGCTTAAAGTGCTGTTTAGCCGCCACTTAAAACCTTTTACGATTGGCGTGTTAATTGCCACCGCTGGCTATGTGCTGTTTTATATTTTGGTTGCCTTTACTCCGATTTTTGTGAAAAGCCCGGTAGCGGTTTCTCAAGCGGGCTACGCCACAGGTTTAGGCTTACCGGCAAATCTCTACACCCAATATTTGCTGATTACCTCGGTGATTTTCGGCATTGCGATTTTCTTTTCCGGCCTTTATTCCGATAAAATCGGCCGCCGTTTATTACTGCTGATAGCCACAGGAGCCACAGCGATTTACGGCTTAACGATGCCATTTTTCTTAGAAAACGGCACGCCAACCTCAATATTTATCTTTTTGGCGATTGGCATGATATTAATCGGCTTAAGCTACGGCCCGATGGCAGTGATTTTGCCCGAACTGTTCCCAACGGAAGTCCGCTACACAGGGGCTTCACTCGCCTATACTATCGCCGGCATTTTAGGGGCAAGCGTATTCACCATTATTGCGGTAAAAATTAACGAAAACTTTGGACTATTTGGCGTGGGTGGATATTTATCGGTCGCCTCATTACTGAGCTTCTGGGCATTATGGCAGGTTCACGAAACCAAAGATTTGGAATTGACAGAAATCTAGCAAAACCGCAATAAAACAAGCGGTCCAATTTGCATTTCTTTTTACAAATTGGACTGCTTACCTATCTAACTTTGCTGATTAACAATTACCACTGATAACGATAGTTAGCCAAAATCGAAATTGGTTGTTTTAACTGTTTACCATGCGTAGTGGAAGCCTCTAAACCTACGCGATGGCTGCCATTACCTGCGGTGAAACCAATTGAGGTTTGGAACCGTCCATGATTTTCCGGCACATCAAAGCGGTATTGATTCACACGCACTTTAGCATTATTGGCTTTTTCTGCAATCGCATTGAACTCAGCGTAAGGTTGTAAATTCCAGCCACTAGCTAAGGCAAAACCTTTGGCAATACGCATACCGGCACGAGCGGTGAACAGACTTAAACGGCTTTCATCCGCTTTGCCGTTGATGGTGTGATAAGCCAACTGAGCTTGTGGCGTAACCGTCCAATCATTCGATAACGCAATGCGTCTACCCACCTCACTTGATAAGCTAAAAGCATTGTATTTACGTTTTTCATTTGATGCCTGTGCGGTTAAACGTTCGTACTTGCCGACATTATCCACATACCAGCCGTCTGCATTTGCAAAAGTGGCGTAAAATCCGACCGCTTGCGAACGTAATTTACCCTTGCCATATTCGCCGTTGAAATCCACATCTGCACGACTCGTACCAACAAATCCGCCTAAACGGAGGTTATCACTCACCGCACGATCTGCCCCGATTTGTAGGCTGTGGGAATCCATCTCAAAGCCCGAAGAACGGCTATCCGCTGCAACATTTTGAGCTTTCACTTCTGTACGGCTATTAATATTTTTCACCCAAACATTGCTTGATTTATCTGTTTTTAACTCGCCTAAACGTTGGTGAATACCTTGTAAGTTTTGGCCCACTAACACACTTTGAGCTTGGCGAAGTGAAGAAAGAGCGTTAGATTTTTCGCTTAATGCGAGTAATGCAGGAGCGACAGGAACACCAGGTTGTGTCGGCTGAACAACCGGCTGACTTGGCACTGTAGGCGTGGTTGGCTGAACAACAGGCTGAGTTGGTACTGTAGGCGAAGTCGGTTGAACCACAGGCTGAGTAGGAATTGTAGGTTGGCTAGTTGTTACTCTCTCAGACTGACGGTTTGCCAGTACCCAATTTGTTCCTTCTTTATTCAAGCGGTAGCGATAAGCACCGGCATCAACATAATCTCGATCTTTTAAGCTAAATGTTGCTTGCCCTTGCTGAGTTTCCACTAAAGTGACTTTGCCATTTGCTGCGTCTGGTTCATTGCCGCTGTCTTTAATACCTAAGGTGAAATTACCGCTGTCTTCGCCTTTTACCACGATTTTGTCGGATTTTTGGTTGGCGAGATCGGTATTAAGGTCAAAGTGGCCGTTGCCGGAAAGGTTGCCATAAATAGTAAAGGTCTGAAGTCCGAGATTATTCTCTAGTGTGATTTGACTTTCATCTAATTTAAGATTAGTCACGCCATTATGAGCCACAACATTCGTATCTAAATCTCTAGCAGTAGGTAAAACCCAAGATGATGAAGTTAAACTCACATCAGTTTTCGATTTATCCGCATCGCTATCAAAAGAGAGCATTGAACCGAAAAATTGAGCATTATTTGCTGAAAGAGTCGTTTTCTCAGTAGCAACTACTCCATCTGTTTTATATAACTCAGTTAACCCCCCTGTAGACAGAATAATTGGGGCTTTCAAAACAGAGTTTTCCACCTTAATATTCCAGTTTGAATATTCATTTATTGGGCGACTTGTTGACCACCAAGATCCAAAAATGGAATCTTCGGAAGAGATATTGGAATTTTTCAATGTAATAGAAGTTAATGAATCTTCATTTTCTGTTGCATAAAGAGCTATCGTACTCGCCTCGCCTGTTGATACTAAAGTAACATTGTCTAATATCAGACTGGAGATCCCTGTTTTTCCATCACGAATTCGTATAGTTTCCGATGATATATCCTTATCATCAGTATTATTTCGAGTAAGGCGACTATTTGTGATTTCTACATTAGAATCTTCGATAGCAATAACATCGGCACCATGCTTACCGGAAAATGTTAGTGTCGAATTATTAATATGAAAAGTAGAATTAGAAATATTAAGCAACGATGACTGATTGAAAAGAGATCTGTTTTCAGTAGCATCAATATTAAGATTACAACTATCTAAATTGCCATTCTGCTGATTTTCTACTGACATCGGTACTTTGCATTCAACTGCATAGCCTTGTGAAGCAGCCCCTAATAAAGCAATCGAAATCGCAGAAAGTTTAAAAAAATGATGTTGTGTCATAAATTTTCTCCAATACAAAACAAGCGGTTCAATTCTAGCAAAATTTTGCAAATTTTCACTCCAATTGAACCGCTTATTTTTCTATTTTGTGACTTTTCTCACAATAACCGTTGTTACAAAAATCACTAACATCACAGGAATGGTTAAGCCAAGGGGTAAATGCACATTACTATAAGATAAACCGTGATAAAGCATAAAACCGATAAACCAAAGCCCGAAAGCCAGCCAATCCATATTTTGTTGGGACTCAGTGCGTTTTAACACGAAAAAGTCGGCAATTTGCACCGCAATCATTGGCGCGAATACAGAGCCGATTAGCAGTAAAAAGTTTTCATATTGGGTTACCGGCAAGCTTAAGGCTAACACCGTACCAAGCAAGGTAACAGCAATAGCTGTCGGGGTTTCTTTTAATTTAGTGCTGATATTACTTGCACTCACTCCTGCGGAATAAGCATCTAAGAAAGTCGTGGTAACAGTAGATAAAATCATCACAATAATACCAACCAAGCTCATACCTGTTAGCAGGAGCATCGGGGCAATTTCACTTTGCCCGGTGAACAGCACCATACCAAGCCCCAACGCATACATCCATGCACTGGTAATTAAATAACCGACACTTGCCGAAAGCGTTGCCGCAAGCGGTTTTTTCGCTTTAGAGGTGTAGTCAGACACCAGCGGCAGCCAAGAAAGCGGCATAATAGTGGCAAGCTCCACTGCGGTGCTAAACGGCATATCGCCCGATGTGGCGGGTTGATTCTGTCCATTGAGCACTTTTAGGCTTAACCATAAAGTCAGCACAAACATCGCAATCAGCGTGAATAATTTTAATTTTCCCACCTGATTAGAGCCGCTAAAAAGCCAAAGAATAATCAATACGCCAAGCACACACGCCCAAAGGCTAAAAGCAGATAGATCCCACAAGGCAAGGCTTAGGGCATTACTAATTTCTGCCCCTGTGTAAATCATAATCGCGGTCCAGCCCACTAGTTGCAACACATTCGCAAGCGAGAAAAAGACCGAGCCTTTACCAAAAGAAATCTGCACCGTTTGCATGGCGTTTTTGCCGGTTTTCGCCCCGATAAAACCGGCAGCAAAAAATAAAATGCCGCCGAGCAAATGCCCGAGAATAATCGCCAGTAAACCTTGTTGCCAGCCAAGTGGTGCAATCCACGTGCCGACTACAATCGCACTGGCGCTAATGCCCGCTCCCGCCCAAATCAAGCCGCTGTTGAGCGAACTTAAACTTCTACTCATCGTTGCCTCCTTTTTTGCCGCCATTTGCAAATTTTTCTAAAATTTTAACCGCTTGTTGCCAATCTTGAGCCTGAGTAATTGCACTAACTACCGCCGCACTGCCTACGCCACATTGCATCACCGCCTCAATATTGGTTTGGTTAATGCCGCCAATGGCAATGGTTGGAATGTGCAGTGGTGAAACCAAATCCGCATAGTTCGCCAAATTGATTAAACCCTGCGGTTGGGACGGCATGTCTTTGGTTTGCGTTGGGAAAACGTGGCCAAAAGCGATATAAGAAGGTTTCACCGCTAAGGCTCGCATAATTTCAAAATAACCATGGGTAGAAACACCTAACCTCAAGCCGGCTTGCTGAATTGCATGTAAATCTGCGGTAGCTAAATCTTCCTGGCCTAAATGCACGCCGTAGGCTTGATATTTCACCGCCAACTGCCAGTAATCATTGATGAATAAACGCACATTATGCTGCTTGGCAAGTGCGACACTTTGGGCGATTTCGTTTTCAATCTCTGCAAGCGGTCGATTTTTCATACGAATTTGCAAGGTTTTCACGCCGGCTGAAATTAAACGCTCAATCCACTCAAAACTTTCTACCACAGGGTAAAGCCCAAGTTGATAATCGGTTGGAGCGAAAGCCTTTTGTGACACATCAAGCGGTGCCGACACCAATTCCGTTTGAGGGAAAAAGGCAATATCGGTCGGATAGCCTGTGTGGCAAAGGGAACTTAATGCAGTCTGTCCTCTCCCTTCGGTTTCCGACAAACCTTTTTGTAGATAGGCGGTGGCAACGGTAACCGCATCCGGCAAATCAAAGCCTTTTGCCAACATGGCACCAATGGCGGAGGCAAAGGTGCAACCGGTGCCGTGGGTGTTCACGCTTTCTAAACGAGGGTGGGAAAAGCAGTAGCTCTCTTGTGGCGTGAGTAAATAATCGTCTACCATTTCACCTTGCCACTCAAAATGGCCGCCTTTGGCTAATACAGCCTTGATGCCTTGAGCAAATAATTTTTCAGCAGCGGTTTTGACATCCTCAAAAGTAGCAATTTCTGTTTCGCTCAGTAAGGCTAATTCGGTGCCATTTGGGGTGATTAAATCCACTAAGGGATAGAGTTTTTCCTGCACAACAGGCAACACAATACTGTCTGATAGAGCTTGTCCGCTACTTGCCACCGCCACCGGATCGTAAACCACGTGGCAATATTCTTGGCTTTCGGAGCGGATTTTTTGGATATATTCGCATAAAATTTCCACTTGGTTTTGGGAACAAAGCAAACCAATTTTAATCGCATTCGGGTAGCCTTGAATAAGCAAAGCCTCAAACTGCTGGCGGAAAGTGTAATCATCAACAGGCGTGACGCAAAGCACGCCATGCGGGTGTTGAGCAGTAACAGAAGTCACCACCGAGCAGCCAACTACATTGAAATCGTGAAACGTATGGAGATCGGTTTGTAAGCCTGCTCCGGCACAAGAATCCGAGCCGGCAACCGTCCAAATGACTTTAGGTGAATGATGTGAGTGAGAAATAGACATCGCAAAAGCCTCATTTTAGAGTTAAGGGTTTGCTTGTCAGAGATGTGGTAATCGGTAACAAAAGATTGATTGAAAACCTTAGTTGATAAGGCAGCAATCAATCTCTGAATTTGGTAAAACTTGTTCCCTACGCAGGTACTAACCTACAGGTTCCACGGATCTCGCATTTGCGATCTCAGCCTTACGGCACTCCGACAAGAGTTTTTAGTATATATCAACAAGCGATCTTTTTTTGCAAAATTTTTGCAATTTTTAACCGCTTGTCAGACCTCTAATCTATTTTCCCACAATTTAAACAGTAGAGATACATCTGTTTTGGATCATTAAATCGTGAGAGTATATCAACTTGTTGGGCTGATTTTTTAATCCATGGTAAATCAAGCCAGCTCACTAATTTCACCTGTAACTGAGTTTTAAAATCGCGGGCTAGAGTGCCTAACAGACTGTTATCTTCTTCAACAAACCATTGTAAATCCAATTGCTCGATTTCAGGCTGATTTTCCGTCTGACGTTTTTGATTAATTAAAGTAGATAGCGTCGAATAGGCGGTATTAAAATCACCTAACTCATCCACTAATCCATGTTTTAAGGCCTCATTACCAGACCAAACTTGGCCTTGAGCGACTTTATCTACGGCTTCTTTTGACATTTTTCTGCCACGGGCAACCAATTCCAAAAAGCGTTCATATCCGTTTTCAATGCCAATTTGTAACACTTCTCCCTGCTCTTTTGGTAAGGTTTTTAACCCAACTTTCTGAGCTAAAGCAGAAGTCGCAATGCCATCTTCAGTTACACCAAATTTTTTCGCTGTTTTCTCAAAAGTGACCGCTAAACCGAAAATACCGATAGAACCGGTGAGCGTGTTTGGGCTGGCAATAATTTTATCGCTGGTCGCGGCAATCCAATATCCTCCCGAAGCTGCAATGTCACCCATTGAAGCTACGACAGGTTTACCCGCTTTTTGAAATTCTTCGACTTCTTGGCGGATAATTTCCGATGCCATTGCGCTACCACCTGGGCTGTTAATACGCAACAACAAGCCTTGAACATTGCTATCCTCTCGGGCTTTTTGTAGTAATTTCACCACAGTTTCACTTCCTACGCTGGAGTCATCACTCTCGCCATCCATAATCTCGCCTTCCACATTTATTACCGCAATTTTAGGTTTATTTATATTATTAAAGCGGTCATTTAGCTCATAAAGATAATCGCTAAATTCAACGTGGTTGTAGCTGTTTTCTGGGTTTTTACCAAACCGGGAAATTAACATACTTTGGCTTTCTTGGTTAGACACCAATTTCGTTACCCACTTTTGCTTAAGAGCAAACTCAGCGTCGTTACCTTTGGCTTGCTTATATTTTTCAATATAAACCTCTGGGGTTAAGTCAATTTCTTGGGGAGTAATATTGCGGTTTTCTGCAATGGTTGTTACCGCTTTATGCCAAGTATCTTTCAGCCAACCTTCAGCATTTTGTTTAGCCTCAGGAGACATATCATCTCGGATAAAGGGTTCAACTGCAGATTTATAAGTGCCGACACGGAAAATATGTGGCTCAGCCTCAATTTTGTCGAGCAAAGCTTTAAAGTAAGTATTGGAATAGCTTAAGCCTTGTAGCTCAACGGCACCAGCTTTGTTAAGGTAAATTTCATCAGCAAAAGAAGCTAAATAATATTGCTTTTGCGAATATTGCTCGCCTACTGCAATTACCGGCTTACCGGATGTTTTAAAATGCTTAATTTCATTGCCAACAAAATCCAAAGAGGAAAAATCCGCATTTTGCAACGCACTTAAATCCAGCACTAATCCGGTAATTTTAGGGTCATCTTTAGCTTGCCTAATGGCTTGCACTACATCAAAAGTAGAAATTTTAAGCGACTTGCTATCACCTAATTCAGATTGTATCAAGCGATAAAAATCGGCAAATTGTTCACGATTATCCGCTAAATATCCCTCTAAATTTAGACGTAATGCCCCTTGAGTAAAAATAGGCTTTGTCGATTGTGTACCCTCTGAAATAAAGGCAAAAATCGGTATAAGCATTAAGATAAAAAGCACAAAAAAGAGGTTGATAACACACTCTCTAATGCATCGGAAAATGCGATAAAAAATATTAAAAACTTTAAACATAAGCTTGTCTCCTAATAAAATTATATAAAATAATTCGGGACATAGTATAAAGCAATCGCGCAATGAGTAAAATATGATATGCTTTTACTACTCTTAACTCTGAATCTATAGGTATTTCTATGCAAACATTAGATTTATTACAGCGTCGCCGTTCCAATAAAAAATTCGGTGATAAAGCCCCAAATGCAGAACAACTTGAACAAATTTTAAAAGCAGGCTTGCGTGTGCCTGACCACGGTCGCTTAAAGCCTTATCATTTCGTGGTCATTGAAAAAAGCGGAATGCCAAAACTTTGCGAACATTTCAAAGCTGCTGTGGCTGAATTCAATCTGAGCGAAGAGCATTTAGCAAAAGCAGAAAAATTAGCCTCCCGAGCGCCAATGATTATCGGTGTGGTAGCAAAATTAGACCATAACATTGCCAAAGTGCCGGCGTGGGAGCAGATGCTCTCTGCCGGCTGTGCGACTTACGCCATTCAACTTGCCGCCAATGCGTTAGGTTTTGATACAGTTTGGATCACAAACAAATGGGTAAACGGCTCTTCGCTTCGTACCGCTTTTGACTGCCAAGAGGGCGATAAAATCATTGCACTACTGATGATTGGCTCACCGATTGAGGGCGAAAACATCAACTTAGCCGCAGAAAGCGAAAACTTAGACGGTTTTGTCAGCTACATTAAATAATATGAAGACGATTTTAATCACAGGCTGCTCATCGGGTATCGGTTATGCAACCGCAGTACATTTAAAACAAGCCGGCTGGCGAGTGATTGCCAGTTGCCGTAAACCTGAAGATGTGGCTCATTTGCAAGCAGAAGGCTTGGAATGTATTGAACTGGATGTAACCAACTCCGCTCAAATCCAACAAGCCTTTGATTACATTCGTGCAAGCGGTCAATTAGATGCGATTTTTTGCAATGCCGGTTACGGCCAACCCGGCTGTGTGGAAGACGTGCCACGTGCAGCGTTGCGTGAAATTTTTGAAACCAATGTATTTGGCACTTGGGAAGTGATTAATGAAGCGATGAAAATTTTCCGTGCCCAGAACCACGGCAGAATTTTAATCAATAGCAGTATTTTAGGCTTTGCAGCGATGCATTATCGTGGAGCTTATAACGCCACCAAATTCGCGTTGGAAGGCTTAGCAGACACACTTCGCTGCGAACTACACGGCTCAAATATTTATGTTTCGCTGATTCAACCCGGCCCGATTCAAAGTAACTTCCGCCCAAACTCGGTGGCAAAATTAGAACAATATATTGATTTGGAAAATTCCTATCATAAAGAGCTGAACCAAACACAATACCAACGCTTAACCACAAAAGGCAATGCTAACCTGTTTACCTTACCAGCCTCAGCTTGTGCCAAAGCTTGTTTAAAAGCGTTGAATGATAAAAAGCCCAAAGCACGCTATCAAGTAACCTTTCCGACTAAACTGTTTTGGTGGTTAAGACGAATTCTGCCAACAGTAGCTTTTGATTATATGAATCGGAAATTTGGTGGATAATTAATAAAAAATAAGGATGCACATAGCACATCCTTATTTTTTGATTACTTCTTCCACCCTTTCAACGCATCAGCAAAGGCATTATTGCCAAATGAGTTGCGGTTATCGTTACGCAAGCGGTCATTTTTTTGCGGATTTTTGCGAATTTCTTGCGAATTTTGACCGCTTGTTGACTCTTTTTTATCGGCTGGTTTATCATCTAAACGCATTGTTAGGGCAATACGCTTACGAGCCGCATCCACTTCCAACACTTTGACTTTCACCACATCACCGGCTTTCACTACTGTGTGCGGATCTTCCACAAAAGAATTAGAAAGCATTGAAATGTGGACTAAGCCGTCTTGGTGAACGCCAATATCCACAAATGCCCCAAAGTTTGCAACGTTTGTAACCGTTCCTTCTAAGATCATACCCACTTTTAAGTCGGTAATTTCTTCTACACCATCCATAAACACTGCCGTTTTAAACTCGCCTCGTGGGTCTCGTCCCGGTTTTTCCAGTTCCTTGAAAATATCGTTTACGGTTGGTAAACCAAATTGTTCGTCTACAAAATCTTTGGCATTCAGTGAATGAATTTTTGTGGCATTGCCCATTAAATCTGCCAAGGTCGAAGTCGTAGCTTGCAAGATTTTTTCAACAATTGGGTAAGCTTCCGGGTGAACGCTCGAGGCATCTAAGGCATTTTTACCGCCTAAAATTCGCATAAAGCCGGCACATTGTTCAAAAGCTTTTGGGCCTAAACGTGGGACTTTTTTCAGATCGGAACGGCTATCAAAACGCCCGTTTTCATCACGGAAAGCAACAATATTTTGTGCCAAAGTTTTGGTCATGCCTGCCACACGGGCCAGTAAAGCCGCAGAGGCAGTATTTAAATCTACGCCAACCGCATTTACACAATCTTCCACTACTGCATCTAATTTACGAGCCAGTTGAGATTGGTTTACATCGTGCTGATACTGCCCCACGCCAATCGCTTTCGGTTCAATTTTCACTAATTCTGCCAGTGGGTCTTGCAAACGGCGGGCAATGGATACCGCACCACGAAGTGACACATCTAAATTCGGGAACTCATTTGCCGCAAATTCAGAAGCAGAATAAACCGAAGCGCCGGCCTCACTCACGACCACTGTTTGCGGTTTGTTCTCTTTGATCTCTTTAATCACTTCTTTGGCAAAACGCTCGGTTTCACGTGAGGCGGTGCCGTTACCAATCGCAATCAACTCCACATTATGCTTTTTAATCAGCGTGAAAATCGCCACTTGAGCCTCTGATTCTCGCCCTGTATGTGGATAAATGGTCGCAGTATCGAGTAATTTTCCGGTGTTATCCACCACCGCCACTTTTACGCCGGTACGCAAGCCCGGGTCTAACCCCATCGTGTTTCTTGCACCGGCAGGAGCAGCCATTAACAATGCCGATAAGTTACGAGCAAAAACACCAATCGCCTCTTCTTCTGCCTTTTCACGTAAACTACCCATTAATTCGGTTTCTAAATGCAGAGCTGCTTTGATTTTCCACGTCCAAGCAATCACTTGCTCACGCCATTTATCTGCCGGTTGATTGTTGAGTATCACCCCTAAATGGCTGCGAATAATCTCCTCACAATGACTGATTTTACTGCCTTCTTCCGTTTCCGGATCAGCATTAAGAGAAAGGGATAAAATGCCCTCATTCCGCCCGCGGAACATTGCCAAAGCACGGTGAGAAGGCACGGTTTTAAAAGGCTCACTGTGAGCAAAATAATCACGGAATTTTTCGCCTTCTTCCTCTTTGCCCTCAATAACGTTAGATTCAAGCGTGGCGTAAGCGGTCAAATATTGGCGAAGTTTTGCAAGTAATTCTGCATCCTCACTAAAACGTTCCATTAAAATATATCTTGCCCCGTCTAAAGCGGCTTTGGTGTCTGCAACGCCTTTTTCGGCGTTGATAAACTGCTCAGCAAGTAATTCAGGCTCTTGGTTTGGATTATTCCATAAGCTATCTGCCAACGGCTCAAGCCCTGCCTCAATCGCAATTTGCCCGCGAGTACGGCGTTTAGGTTTGTAAGGCAAATAGAGATCTTCCAACTCGGTTTTGCTTTCGCAATTTAGAATTTTTGCTTTCAGCTCATCGGTTAATTTACCTTGTTCCTCAATGGATTTCAGAATGGTCTGGCGACGGTCGTCCATTTCACGCAAATAGATTAAACGTGTTTCAAAATGGCGAAGTTGGGTATCGTCCAAACCACCTGTGACCTCTTTACGATAGCGGGCGATAAAAGGAATAGTGTTACCTTCATCTAATAAGGTGATTGCTGCTAAAATTTGGTGAGTGCCGACATTTAATTCGCCGGCGATAATTTGGCTGATTTGTTGATTTAAGTCAGTCATTTCGTTTCCTTCAATAAATTCGCTCGAAGTTTGTCTAATTTCTCAAGCTCTATAAGTGTTTGTACCACTTTCTGTGGATTCGGCTCTTTTTTTGCACACAGAATAATATTTGCTAAGCTGTCTGCTTGGTGGTAATAAGGTTTGGGGCTTTGTATCGCTTTTTCAAATTGTTGATAAGCCTGTTGAAATTGACCTTGCTTACATAAAAAGGTGCCGTAATTATTCAGCACATCAGGGCGATTTTCGCTTAAATTTAAGGCCTGCTGATAGGCTTTTTCCGCATTCTCTACATCGCCTGTTTGTTGGTAATAGTAGGCAAGCACGGAGTAAGGTAGGTAATCTTGGCTGTCGTGAGCGAGGGCTTTATCAATATTCTGCTTCGCTTTCGGGAAATCATTTTGCTCCAAATAAGCTAGAGCAAGATTAATGCGGGCTTTCACTGCTTCCGAGCGGCTAAATTTAGGCTCTGGGGAAGAGTCTTGGCTAGAAGAACAAGCTGCTAGTAACACAATAGCAACACAAGCGGTCATTTTTCTAAAAAATTTTACAAACATAGCGTTCCCCTATCATCAAAAGGCTAAATTCTACTGTTCAATATCCGCTAAGACTAGTGATTTTTGCAAGCTAAGGGAAATTTTTAATGCTGATTTTTCGATGTATATCACAAAAATACTGAGTAATAACTTAATTTTACCAGACCTCATACATCAATTCGTAAATATAGACTTTTCAGCAGCCACCCAAATATGACTTTGATTACTTTTTAAGCTAACTATAAACCTACTTCAGCCTTTATGATACATAAGTTCTGAAACCATTTTATTAATTATAGCTTGGCTATATCTACGTTGGCACAAGTTCGATTTCAGTGTACTAAATTTCAAAGTAAATCGTTATACTCTACCGCTTACCTTACTTTTGATAGTTGGTACAGGGTTAGTTGCCGATATCTATCAGGGATTAGCAGGAACTCTGACCGTCACTACATTAGGGCTATCGTTCTGGCTATTCCGTTATAAAATTCCGGGTCTAGTGCCCTTTTTTCTAGCCCATATGGCATTTGATATTTTCGGATTAAGTTTGCTAGGGTTATTATTTTAGAGCAAAACTAAGACGTATAATATATAAGGAATAAAGGCTACTTGTCCTAACAAATAAATTATTCCGCAACCAGCTCTATCCAGCATTCATGATAATCGCACAGACCACATTCAGGATGGCGAGCTACAGCCAGGAATTGGAAAATAACATATTGTGGACGATAGCCCATCTTGCGGGCAAGATCAAATAGCTCGTTGCTGTTTTCCTTTCTATTTTCTCGTTCAAAACGTAATAAACCGTTGAGATAAGTCATTGGTTGTGTATCAGCAGGACGTAGAATTTTACCGCAACCGTTTTCCCACCACATTCCCGCCATCCAGTAGCCGGCATCATCTGCATGCAATAAATCAGCTGCTTGCATTGGAATAAGATACTTTCTAACATCATCCATATCCTGCAAATCTACCTTATAAATAGCAGGCATTTGTCGGTAAACTATTGTAGGCTTCTTTTGTTCTAATGTTTGCAATCGCCGTAACGCCTGTTCTTTCAGATTAATTTTAGATAAAATCTGCTGTAATTTGATAATCTTGTTTTTTTGCGCTATACGGTTTTCATCTAATAATGCTAATAGCTCATCTGCTGTCATTTGCGGAGTCTGTTTAATTTTACAGATCGGCACATCCATTTCACGATAATCCAAGACATCAAGCAAATCCAAAATAGTGAATAATGATACCTGACGATAAGCATTTTGCTGGTCGCGATCAAATGCGACTAAGCCTTCTTTATCCCAATAGCGTAGAGTGGATGCCGGTATTCCCAATATTTTGGAAACCTCCTGCAAACTTAACCCACCTTCTAACCACCGACTTTCTTCTGTTTTTCTTTTCATTATTTAATTTTAAATCTAACTTAACCTTAAATATCGTATGTTATCGATTAAGGGAAAAAACGCAAGGTCAGAAAAAAGCAAGCGATCAGTAAAAGTAAAAACTTAATAAAAACTGATCGCTTGCGGAAGGAGGAAATTAAAAGCTAATTAAAAGCTATATAAAAGACCTAAGCTAGCTTCGCTTTGGTATTTATCATTAATAATCGGGCTATTCCGAATAGTTTTGGCAATTTTATCATTGCGAATTGATGCAAATGCACTAAGATTTTTAGTGAAATCGTAATTTGCAGTTAATTCGACGTAAGGCTGAATGGAACTTTTAGGCTTATAGGTTCGAAAACCACTTCGCTGGCTTTCTATTTCCGATACACCGTAATAGTATCGGTTATATTTAGCGTTAGCATAGGCTAAACCAACCGCTGTTTTAATTGTAAGCTTCGGTGCAACGTCCCAATAAATACCATATTGTGTTGTCGCTAAAATCCCCTTACTTCTGCCTAAAATATCCCAAGAGAAAGCATTTTCCAGACTACCGTAAAGCGTGTGAATATTATAGACAACATCCGCCATTATCGTTGCTTTTCGATTATCAAGGCGCTTCATACGCTCATCGCTACTTTTACTTGCTTTAAAAGAATGAGGCGAATAGGATGCACCTAAAAGAAGTTCTTGGCTTTGATCTTGTGATTGCCAAAACTTAATACCGGCTCCTAGACCTTGAATATAAAAATGATCATTTTGATATTGGAGTATCGGAAGTACATCCTGTTCATTTTTGTAACCTATATAGGGAGTAGTACTGATACTACTACTTACTCCGACAGAAAATATTCCCTCTCCTGCAAAAGCAGTTGAAACAGATAATAACGGGATTAGATATAATGCACATTTTCTCATAGTATTCCTCAATAGACTTAAATAAATGGATAACCGAATAAGACGTTAACATAATAAAGGTTAAAGTAGATTTAAGGTCAAGAGAAAAATTTTCTTATAGTTGGTGCTATTATAATGCACGAAGGGAATAAACGATTTATCTTTATCGATTTTTCTTGCCACGTTTAGTGATGCAATAATATTGAGCTAATTAGAATTAGCCATATACTGAGGAAAGACTACCTCTATGAATGGTTATCTACAGTTTTTAGGCTGATCGCTGTAGTATATTTATTTTATATGCTCTATTCCAATAAGCTGGTCGATTGTATATCTTCATTTCTTCTACAACTGATGAAAAAATCTTATATACAATAACCAGCTTTTCTGTTTGCCTTAAAAAGTGTTCAAGACTACATTAAAAAAATTAATGCATTTTCACCTCAATCCCTTGACCAAACTTACGTTTTTCAAGGGTACGCTTGGTGCGGTCGATTACATCACCGGCAAGCTGGCCACAGGCAGCATCAATATCATCACCTCGGGTTTTACGTACGGTAACCGTAAAGCCATATTCCATTAACATTTTTTGGAATCTGTCTGTACGAGAGTTTGAACTCTTGCCATAAGGTGCTTGTGGGAACGGGTTCCAAGGAATAAGGTTAATTTTGCACGGCGTGTTTTTCAGCACCTCAGCAAGCTGATGAGCATGCTCGGTACTGTCATTTACGTGGTCTAACATTACATATTCAATGGTTACTTTGCCGTGGTTAGCGTTAGAAACCTCTAGGTATTTATTGACCGATTCCATCAACATTTTGATGTTATATTTTTTATTAATCGGCACTAGAATATCACGTAACTCATCATTCGGTGCATGTAAAGAAATTGCCAATGCCACGTCAATTTGTTCACGCATTTTATCAAGAGCCGGCACAACCCCCGAAGTTGAAAGTGTTACACGACGTTTAGATAAACCATAGGCGAAATCATCTAACATAATTTCCATTGCCGGAATTACGTTATTCATATTCAGCAATGGCTCTCCCATTCCCATCATTACCACATTGGTGATTGGGCGAACGCCGGTCACACCAAAATTTCCGATAATTTTAGAAGCACGCCATACCTGCCCGATAATTTCCGCCACGCTTAAGTTACGGTTAAATCCTTGTTGAGCCGTTGAGCAGAATGTACATGCCAAAGCACAACCCACTTGTGAAGAAACACAAAGGGTTGCGCGGTCATCTTCCGGAATATACACCGTTTCAATTTGCTGATCGCCCACTTGCATTGCCCACTTAATAGTACCATCAGCAGAGCGTTGCTCCACTGCGACTTCAGGGGCCTTAATTTCCGCAATACGTTTTAATTTCTCACGCAATACTTTGTTAATATTGCTCATATTATCGAAATTATCTTCGCCAAAATGGTAAATCCATTTCATCAACTGATCGGCACGGAAAGGTTTTTCCCCCATTTCCGCAAAAAGCTCACGCATTTCTTGGCGGTTAAGGTTTAATAAATTGATTTTTTCTTTTGTTTGCTCTGCAGCCGACACTGCACCCACAATTTGTTCTGACATAAAATTGAAAGCCTCGTTATTACACGTATTACGGCAAAAGGTTAGTTTTGCAATATGATTTTTGAAGTCGGCAATTTTACTGACTCTTTGTTCGTTAAGCCAGCAATTTTTAATCGAAATTTTGATATTTACGAAATAAATACTTGACCAGGTATATCAACAATAACCTTATGAAAAATAAGACTATTTACATCATTCAAAATAATCTATAAAATAACAAACGATAATTCTCATTCTCAATAACATTAAGGAGGCTGAAAATGAAACTATCACATATTAAAAAAGCATTTGTATTAACTTTTGGTTTAAGTGCAGCTATGGCAATGGCAGAGCCTTTTAAAGTTGTTACAACCTTCACTGTTATTCAAGATATTGCACAAAATGTGGCCGGTGATAAAGCCACAGTCGAATCAATTACCAAACCCGGTGCTGAGATTCACGATTATCAACCTACCCCAAAAGACATTGTTAAAGCTCAGAAAGCCGATTTAGTTTTATGGAACGGTATGAACCTTGAACGCTGGTTCGAGCGTTTCTTCGAAAATGTGAAAGATAAACCAGCGGTTGTGGTAACAGAAGGGATTACCCCAATGCCAATCACCGAAGGTGAATATAAAAATCTACCGAATCCGCACGCTTGGATGTCTACCGACAATGCATTAATTTACATTGAAAACATCCGTGCGGCTTTAGTAAAATACGATCCTAAAAATGCCGAAACGTATAATGCCAACGCTAAAGCCTATGCAGAAAAAGTAAAAGGCATTGCAGAACCACTACGCCAACGTTTAGCCTTTATTCCGGAACAGCAACGTTGGTTAGTAACCAGCGAAGGGGCATTTAGCTACTTAGCAAAAGACTACAACTTAAAAGAACTTTATTTATGGGCAATCAATGCTGAAGAGCAAGGTTCACCAAAACAAGTGAAAAAAGTCATTGATGGCGTAAAAGCGAATAAAATTCCTGTTGTCTTTAGTGAAAGTACAGTTTCAGACAAACCGGCTAAACAAGTCGCAAAAGAAACCGGAGCATTATATGGTGGGGTAATTTACGTGGATTCACTATCTGAGAAAAATGGCCCTGTACCAACTTATTTAGATTTACTTAAAGTGACTATCGGTACTATTGTTGAAGGTTTCGAGCGTAGCAAAAAATAATAAGATTTAATCATGACAACTGTTTCAGCCTCCATTTCTGTCGAAAATTTATCTGTCCGTTATAATAATGGGCATATCGCTTTACAAGATGTATCATTTCATCTTGAAAACGGCACAATTTGTGCATTAATCGGCGTAAATGGAGGTGGAAAATCGACTCTTTTCAAAAGTTTAATGGGATTGGTTAAACCTCTAACCGGCTCAATTAAACTTGGACAATTGCCTATTTCTCAAGCCCTCAAGCAAAATTTGGTCTCTTATGTGCCACAAAGTGAAGAAGTAGACTGGCAATTCCCGGTTTCTGTTTATGATGTGGTGATGATGGGGCGATACGGCTATATGAATTTCTTACGTCGCCCAAGCCAAACGGACAAGCTCAAAGTGGAACAAGCAATGCAGCGTGTAGATGTTTTGCATCTTAAAAGCCGACAAATTGGGGAGCTTTCCGGTGGGCAGAAAAAGCGTGTTTTTTTAGCTCGAGCATTAGCTCAAGAGAGTAAAATCATCTTATTAGATGAACCCTTTACCGGTGTGGATGTTAAGACGGAAAATGCAATCGTAGAGCTATTGAGACAACTTAAAAATGAGGGACATTTGATTTTAGTTTCTACCCATAATCTTGCCAGCGTGCCGAGTTTTTGCGATCAGATTTTAATGATAAATCGCACACTAAGGGCTGCCGGCAAAACGGAGGAAACCTTTAATAATCAAAATTTAGAAAGGGTATTTGGCGGTTTACTGCATTATCAAAAAGAAGTGAGCAGCTAAAAAAATAGAGAGGGAATTTAAACATTCCCTCTTTTTTAGGCTTTTAATTTGGAATATGCAAAACTTAACAAAAATATAACCGCTTGTACCAAGATAATCGTTGGGCCAGAGGCGGAATCAATATGGTAGCTAAGCAAAGTGCCGACCACAGAAGAGCTAATTGCGACAGCCAATGCAATAAATAACATCCTCTCAAAACGAGTTGTGAGCAAATAGGCAGTAATTCCTGGTGTAATCAGCATTGCGACCACCAAAATCACACCAACCACTTGCATTGCACTGATAATTGTCAAGGCAAGTAATGATAACAATCCATAATGCAGTAGCTTAACAGGCAGCCCTACTACCCTTGCCTGATTCATATCAAAGCAATAGAGTAGGAAATCTTTACGCTTTAACAAAATAACAAGCAAGGTGAAGAGACTGATACATAAGGTTTGTATTAAATCACTCTGGCTTACACCTAATAAATTTCCAAATAGAATATGCGTTAAATGCTCTCCAGTATTAAAAGCTGTAAACAGAATAATGCCTAAAGCAAACATACCTGAAAACACGATACCCATGACTGTATCTTCTTTTAATCGGCTATTTTCTTTCAAATAGCCTACCGATAACGCGCAAAATAATCCGGAAAAAAATGCACCGAAAGATAAAGGTAAGCCAATCAATGATGAAACCACTACTCCTGGCAATACTGCATGGGAAATAGCATCCCCCATCAAAGACCAGCTTTTTAGCACCAAATAACAAGACAAAACTGCACTCACGCTTGCTACTAAAATGGCGGTGAGCAAGGCAGTTTGCATAAAATCAAACCGCAGAGGTTCTAAAATCCACTCAAGCATGCTCACAAGCTCCTTTTATTTTACTCTTTTGGCTTATCAACCCATATTTCGGTGCAAGGCAAAAAACAAAAAGAAAAATAATAGTTTGCAAACAGACAATCACTGCACCTGTTGCACCATCTAAAAAATAACTCAAATAGGCCCCAACCCCTGAAGTTAAACTGCCGATACACATTGCAATCAACACTAAACGCGGAAAACGGTCAGTCAATAAATAGGCCGTTGCCCCCGGGGTGACAACCATCGCAATCACTAAAATTGCACCAACAGTTTGCAATGCCACCACAACGCAAGCACTTAATAACGTAAAAAAAATGATTTTATAACGTAATGGTGAAAGCCCAACAGAAAGGGCGTGATGTTCATCAAAGAACACCAGCAGCAGACCTTTCCAAAATACTGCCAATCCCCCTAATGAAAGAGCGATAATCAGTACCACCTGCCATAAATCCTCATCAGCAATACCTAAAATATTCCCCATGACGATAGAATTAACATCCACTGCTGTCGGATTTAAGGATACAATAAACATCCCCAAAGCAAAAAAAGTAGTAAAAATAAAACCAATTACCGCATCTTCTTTGATTTTAGTTAGGCTTTTCACCCAGATAATAGATAAAGCAGCCAGAATACCGGAAAAAAATGCTCCAAAGGCATACGGTAATTTTAATGCATAAGCAATAGCAACACCCGGCACAACGGCATGCGATAAGGCATCACCAATTAAAGACCATCCTTTTAACATTAAGAAGGCAGAAAGAAAGGCACAAACCAAACCGACACCCATACTGACAAAAATCGCTTTCTGCATATAGTTGTAAGTGAAAGGTTCTAATAAAATTTCAAGCATAATATTTAGACCTTATTGAGAATAAGGTCTTATCTTAACACAAAGCCATAAAAATTATAAGGCAATTTATTCTTTATTTTTCATTTAATTCAAGCTCAAACAGATAAGGATCCTCATAACGATAAACAAAACCAAGCTCATCACAAATTTTTGTCGCCTTAATCGTTCTTACAAGCGGTTGATTTTCATTGGAAAAATGCAAATCAGCCAAACCCAAACGCGCTGCCATTTCACTATAATACGCTTGACGGCTAGGATGTTTAGGCGAACACAAATGAAAAATTCTCTGCCCGTTTGGCTTGGATAAAAGCAAAGAAATTGCCGCTAAGCAATCATCTAAATGTACTAAATTTACTGGCTGACCTGCTTCCTTCAGATTAGTTTTCCCTGCCAGATAAAAAACAGGATGACGCTGTTTGCCCACTAACCCTGCTAATCGCAAAATATCGCAATTAATCTCCCGGCTTAACAACCACTTTTCAACTCGAGCAAGCAATGAATTAGGATCGATTACAGTATTTTCGTCAAAATCCCCTTGCAACATGGGTAACACAGAAGTTGAGCTGATAAAAATCAGATGATTTAACCCCTTAGCAATTGAAAGTGATGTAAGTTTCTGAATACCCGAAAGGTAATCATCTTCATTAGATATCGAGGGTGGCAAAGCAATTACCATCGCATCTACCGCCAAAATATGTTCAATTTCAGGTGTAATCTCAAGATGATTTAAATCCAGCGGATAGCATTCAATCGGCAGATCACCCATTGTACGTTTTGTTCCAGCGACTTGCCAGCCCTCACTTTGTAACTTTTGAGCAAGTGGAAAACCAAGCCAACCTAAGCCAATGATAGTGATTTTTTTCATAATTTCCTGCTGTATTCATACTTGATTCGCTTAGAAATATATCACAGACTTATTCACGACAATAAGTAATTTCAGATATAAAAAAAGCACCTTGTGGTGCTATCTGCTTTTAAGATTGGAGCGGGAAACGAGGCTCGAACTCGCGACCCCGACCTTGGCAAGGTCGTGCTCTACCAACTGAGCTATTCCCGCATATTTGGTATATTATCGAAATGGTGCCCGAGGCCAGACTTGAACTGGCACGCCCCGAAAGGCGAGGGATTTTAAATCCCTTGCGTCTACCGATTCCGCCACTCGGGCTTCGATAATTTTTTTGATTTTAAAATTTGTATTTTTCTAAATGGTGCCCGAGGCCAGACTTGAACTGGCACGCCCCGAAAGGCGAGGGATTTTAAATCCCTTGCGTCTACCGATTCCGCCACTCGGGCGACACGATATAGAAAAATTGGAGCGGGAAACGAGGCTCGAACTCGCGACCCCGACCTTGGCAAGGTCGTGCTCTACCAACTGAGCTATTCCCGCATATTTTAAATTGTTGATTTCTAAATGGTGCCCGAGGCCAGACTTGAACTGGCACGCCCCGAAAGGCGAGGGATTTTAAATCCCTTGCGTCTACCGATTCCGCCACTCGGGCAGCACGATATAGAAATTGGAGCGGGAAACGAGGCTCGAACTCGCGACCCCGACCTTGGCAAGGTCGTGCTCTACCAACTGAGCTATTCCCGCATTTAAAAACGCTACGAAGCTCGTAGCGTTTCAACAGGTGCATATTCTATGGATTTCCGTTTCAATGTCAAACAAATTTCGCAGAAATCCGCTAAAAATAAATCGAATGGCGAAAAATAAGGCTTTTTTGCAAATTTTTGCACAAATTTGACCGCTTGCTATTTTGCTCAGGTGTTAAAATTGATGCTCAGTAAAACCTTTGGCAATACCCACAACCACATTCGCCGCTTTCTCCATGGTATCGACCGAGATAAACTCAAAACGCCCGTGGAAGTTCTCACCACCGGTAAATAAATTCGGGCAAGGTAAGCCCATAAAGGAGAGACGCGAGCCGTCTGTACCGCCGCGGATTGGTTCTAAATTCGGCTCAATCCCCTGCTCTCGCATCACTTTTTTGGCAATCTCGACTAAATAGCCGTAATCCGCCAGCACTTCTTGCATATTGCGGTACTGCTCGACAATTTCGACTTTTCCACAATTTTCGCCGTAAATTTGCTGCATTTCGCACATCGTTTGCGTCAGATAACCGCCTAATGTTGTCAGTTCTTCTCGGGAGAAACTGCGCAAAATGTAGTGAATTTCCGCTTTATCAATCCCGCCCTCAATGCCGTGCAGCATAATAAAGCCTTCACGTCCTTCACTCGTGGCTGGGGTTAAATGCGGCGGCAGGCGGTGCTGAAATTCACAGGCACGTTCTAAGGCGTTGATCATCTTGCCTTTTGCCGTGCCAGGGTGAACGCTGCGGCCAAAAAATGTCACGATTGCGGCATCCGCGTTGAAGTTCTCATATTGCAGCTCGCCAAGTGGGCCGCCGTCAAGCGTAAACGCCACATCGGCTCCGAAGGCTTTCACATCAAAATGATCTGCACCGAGCCCGATCTCTTCATCGGTGGTAAAACCGACGCGGATTTTACCGTGCGGAATCTGCGGGTTAGCTTGCAAGTATTCGATTGCAGAAAGAATAATCGCAATGCCCGATTTGTCGTCCGCACCGAGCAGGCTTGTGCCGTCAGTTGTCACCAGCGTGTCGCCAATCAGTTTGTTCAAATTCGGGAAATCGCGTGGAGAAAGGCGGTCACCGCTGCCGTTTAGCAAAATATCGCCGCCTTCATACCGCTTGATCACCTGCGGTTTGACATTTTCACCGTTGAAATCGGGCGACGTATCGACGTGGGCAATCAAGCCCAGCACTGGGATCGCTTTGTCGGTATTGGCAGGGAGTGTAGCAAACAGATAGCCATTCGGGTCAAGATAAATCTCACTCAGCCCCATTTGAGTAACTTCATCACGCAGTAAATAAAGCAAATCCCACTGCTGCGGCGAACTTGGCACGCTTTGGCTTTTCGGATCAGAGGTGGTGTGAATTTGAGTGTAGCGTAGTAAACGGTCCAGAAGAGCTTGTTTCATACAATGTCCTTAATCATAGAATTTGCAATATTTTAGCCCAAATTGCCCGCTTGTTACCAACTAATAGTGGGTTTTCGTTTCTGCTCGACACAATCTTTCAAATAAAGATTGATCAAGGTTTGATACGGCAAATTCACCTCTTCGGCAAGCTGTTTAAAATAGCTAATCACCTCATCTTCAATCCGAATTGTTACCACACTTTTACTTTTTAGCCCTTTTGCATAAGGGTTTTTCACACCGTTGGAAAAATCGTATTCTTCTCTCATTTAATGTACTCCTCTATATTGTCCGCTTTCGCGTTTAGTTGCCAAGCGAGCCGAAATAATCCGAATATTAGTATTTCTCTCACAATGTACTACCACAAGTAGATTTTCTTTATCACTACGCCCAAGCAACAAAAAGCGTTCTTCTCCCATTGAATGATCGGGATCAGCTATCAGCAGTGCATTATCATCATAAAAGACACTGACTGCCTCTAAAAAGCTTACACCATGTTTTTGCTGATTACGCAGAGCCTTTTCACTATCCCATTCAAAGCCATTGATTTGCTCCATGCCAGTTTACTCCTTTTTTGATGTAAATAAAATATATTTACAAATATGTTTTTTAGACGATAAACAGGCTAAATGAAATTCTCATAAGCACAATAAACAAAAACGATTTTTACGACACAGATCGCAAAAATCGTTTTTAGGGATTGACGGCTTTTACTCAGCCGAAATTGCTTTTAGCAAATTCTCCAAAAATTCCAACCGCTTGCTGTTCTCTTCCAGTGGCAGGCGGAACTTGAATTTCACCGCCCCTTCAAAGCTGTACACCGCAGGCTGTTTTTGGATAAGTTGAATAAACTTCATCGGCTCGGGTTGGGCAGTTGGTTTAAATTCCAAGTAGCCGCCGTTGATGCCGGCATCGATTTTCTTCAAGCCGAGCGGTTGGGCAGCGAGGCGGAGTTGGGTAATCGCAAACAGGTTTTTGGTCGCCTCAGGCAGTAAGCCGAAGCGGTCGATCAGTTCGATTTTGAGATCTTTGAGCTGGTCGAGGCTTTCTGAGCTTGCGATCCGTTTGTAGAATGACAGTCGCATATTCACATCAGGCAGATAGTCATCAGGCAACAATGCCGGCACTCGCAGTTCAATCTCCACTTGGTTTTGGGTAATTTCGTCTAGCGTTGGTTCTCGCCCTTCCTGCAGAGCTTTTACGGCATTTTCGAGCAAGTCCATATAGAGCGAAAAGCCGATGCTTTCGATCTGTCCGCTCTGCTCCGAGCCGAGCAGTTCGCCCGCTCCACGGATTTCCAAATCGTGGGTGGCAAGGGCAAAACCGGCACCAAGATTGTCAATGGTACTCATCGCCTCCAAGCGTTGCTCGGCATCTTTGGTGAGCGTTTTCGGGTGTGGCGTGAGCATATAAGCGTAGGCTTGGTGGTGCGAACGCCCCACACGTCCACGCAGTTGGTGGAGCTGTGCCAAACCAAATTTGTCCGCCCGTTCGATGATAATCGTATTGGCGGTCGGTACATCAATCCCGGTTTCGATAATGGTCGAGCAGACCAGCAGGTTAAAGCGTTGATGATAAAAATCGCTCATCACTCGCTCCAACTCTCGCTCTCGCATCTGCCCGTGTCCAATCACTACCCTTGCCTCCGGCACAAGTTGGCTGAGTTTTTCGGCACAGTTTTCAATGGTGGCGACATCGTTATGCAGGTAGTAAACCTGTCCGCCACGCAAAATTTCACGCAAAATTGCCTCTCGAATCACCAATTCATCGCTTTGTCGTACAAAGGTTTTAATGCTCAGGCGACGAGCCGGTGGGCTGGCGATAATCGAGAGATCACGCATACCGTTGAGTGCCATATTGAGCGTTCTCGGAATTGGCGTGGCGGTTAGCGTCAAAATATCGACATTGGCTCGCAACTGCTTGATTTTCTCTTTTTGTCGCACGCCGAAACGGTGTTCTTCATCAATCACCAAAAGCCCAAGATCACGGAAAGCGACATCGTCCTGCAACAGTTTGTGCGTGCCAACCAAAATATCCACTTGGCCGCTAGCCACTTTTTCCAAAATCGCTTTCTGCTCTTTGGCGGTTTTAAAGCGAGAAAGTACCTCGACATTGACGGGATAATTGGCGAAACGGTCTTTAAAATTCTCGAAATGTTGCTGAGCGAGCAGCGTGGTTGGGGCGAGAATGGCAACCTGTTTGTGGTTCATCACCGCAAGGAAAGTGGCACGGATTGCCACTTCGGTTTTGCCGAAGCCAACATCGCCACACACCAGCCTGTCCATCGCTTTGGCTTGGCACATATCGCTGATAACGGCGTTGATCGCCATTTTCTGATCGTCCGTTTCCTCGTAAGGGAAAGTGGCACTGAAACGGTCGAACTCTGCTTTGTCGTAAGCAAAGGCAAAGCCAGTTTGGCTTTCTCGCTTGGCGTACACATCGAGTAACTCCGCCGCCACATCACGGATTTTCTCCGCCGCACGCTGACGAGTTTTCGCCCACGCTTCCGAGCCGAGCTTGTGCAACGGTGCGGTTTCGTCCGCTCCGCCGATATAACGGCTGATTAAATGCAGCGAAGCAACGGGAACGTAAAGCTTGGCATCGTTGGCGTAATGCAACACCAAGTATTCGGCTTTCATTCCGCCTGCGTCCAGCACGGTCAAACCGCCGTAGCGACCCACACCGTTTTCCAAATGTACCACCGCTTGCCCGATTTTCAGCTCCGCCAAATTGCGGATCAGCGTATCGGGATTGACGGTTTTACGGTTTTTCTCGCTGCGTTTTTGTTGGAGTTTTTCGCCGAGCAAGTCGGTTTCGCAGATGATCGCCAAATCACGTTGTAGGGGCGAATTACATTCGCCTTGTTCCCATTCATCGGGGCGAATGTAATTCGCCCCTACAATAAATCCGTGATCAAGCGGTGTAATAATCAGAGAAATTTGCAAATCTCGTGCTTCGTCTATGGATTTCACCTGTTTTGGTTTAATGCCCAACGGCGCAAGCAAATCCAACAGCGTTTCTCTTCGCCCTTCGCTCTCTACCGAGAACAAAATATCGCCCTTAAATTTTTGGCGGAACTGTTGGAATGCCGTAAACGGTTCTTTTGCACCGGATTGAATGGCAAGATCGGGTAAGTTCTCTACATTTGCATTCATTTTCGCTGCCGATTTGCGGATTTTCTCCGCCGTTAGCGTCAAACGTGGATAGCCTTTCAGCCAGCGGTTTACCTCATCAATCGCAAACCAGAGTTCGCTTGGCGGCAGGAGTGGACGCATCGGATCAACTCGGCGGCTATCAAAACGGTTTTGTGTATCTTGTTGAAATTGCTCGGCTTTTTGCTGAATATCGGCGTAGGTGATAAATAGCGTATTTGGGTTGAGGTAATCAAACAGGCTCGCCATCTCATTAAAAAACAGCGGCTGCCAATACTCAATTCCAGCGTTTAAAATACCCTTGCTGACCTGCTGATAAATATGCTCCGGCTCACGGCGGATTTCGCCAAAGGTTTCACGGAATTTGGCTCTAAAATGCTCGATACCAACACTATCTGTCGGGAACTCGTGGGCTGGCAGCAGGTTGATTTCGGCAATTTCCGCCTTAGTACGCTGACTATCCACATCGAAAGTGCGGATAGTGTCGATTTCATCATCAAAAAAATCCAAGCGAAACGGCTCGTCTGCCCCCATTGGGTACAAGTCGAGAATTGCTCCACGCACCGCATATTCACCATATTCCAACACCTGATCGACCGCCCGATAGCCGGCATTTTCCAATTGCAAACGCAAGTTTTGAATCGAAAAACGGTCGCCTTTTTTAATCAGCAACACATTGTTGGCAAGATAACTCGGCGGACAGACTTTCTGCATTAAGGTATTGATTGGCAACAGAAAAATCTGCTTCCGACCCTGTTGCAGCTCAAATAGAGCGGAAA
Organism: Mannheimia granulomatis; assembly: GCF_013377255.1. Lineage (NCBI taxonomy): Bacteria > Pseudomonadati > Pseudomonadota > Gammaproteobacteria > Pasteurellales > Pasteurellaceae > Mannheimia > Mannheimia granulomatis. The sequence goes on along the minus strand of NZ_CP016614.1, from coordinate 483,144 downwards.
GGCGAGCGGAAATAATGTCTTGATGTGGCGAAAAATTATCGTACGGCAAGGTTTCCCAATCGGGGAAAAGTTGCACCGGCAAATGGGCAAATTGCGGCAGGGATTTTTCCAGCCGTAACGCCGTGCGGGTGTCGGGCGTGACCACCACCGTCAAGCCGTGAAACTGTTGAGCAGCTTGGCTAATGGCTAAGGTGTCGGAATGCCCAACCAGATTGCCGAGGGTTTGGTGATCTTGAAACTGTGTGCCTGTTTCAGGCAAATTCATCGTTAATAAAGACATACAAGCGGTTATTTTTCACTAAAATTTTGCAAATTGTGCTTAGTTTACTAAAGCAAACCTTATTGTGCAAAATTAGATGAGAAATTGCTGCATTCAGATCCATTCAGAAAAAATTCTGATAGAATAACTCCCCTTTTTAATTTAACTAAACAAGATTATGAAAAATAAAATTTTAGGAAGTGCATTGATGATTGCAGGCACCACTATTGGTGCAGGTATGCTTGCCATGCCATTAACATCCGCAGGTATGGGCTTTACTGCCACTGCGTTACTATTAATTGCCTTGTGGGCATTACTTGCCTATACAGGCTTATTATTTATGGAAGTATATCAAACTGCACCGAAAAAAGACGTGGGGGTTGCCAGCCTTGCTGAGCAATACTTTGGTTTAATTGGACGCGTGCTGGCAACTTTCAGCTTATTGGTTCTGCTTTATGCGTTACTCTCAGCTTATATCACCGGTGGAGGCTCACTACTTGCCGGCATTATGCCGGAAATGGCAGATGCGGATTTGAAACTTAAAATCAGCATTTTAATTTTTACCGTTGTTTTGGGTATGTTTGTGGTAATTGGTGTCAAATCTGTTGATGGTCTAACCCGCCTGCTTTTCATTGGTAAAATTATCGCCTTTATTGCGGTGTTAATAATGATGTTGCCAAAAGCAAAATTAGAGAATCTAACCGCAATTCCGCTTGATAACTTGCTTGTGATTTCTGCGGTACCGATTTTCTTTACCGCCTTTGGTTTCCATGTAATTATGGCAACCATTAATACTTATTTAGATGCCGATATCGGTAAAATTCGTAAAGCGATTTACATCGGCACGGCAATTCCATTAGTGGCTTATCTACTTTGGCAGTTGGCGACTCACGGTGTATTAAGTCAAAATGAATTCACTACTATTTTAAAACAAGACCCGACTTTAAATGGTTTGGTGACAGCAACCAGCCAAATCACCGGCAGCACCATTTTAGGCGAAGTAGTTCGTTTATTCTCGGTACTTGCATTAATTACTTCATTTTTAGGTGTGGCATTAGGGATTTTTGAAGGCGTGGGCGATTTATTAAAACGCCTAAATTTACCGTCAAACCGCTTATGGCTGACGCTTGCCACATTCTTACCACCTATTCTGTTTGCGTTATTCTATCCGGACGGCTTTATTATGGCGTTAGGTTATGCAGGCTTGTTATTTGCTTTCTACGGTATGATTTTACCAATCGGCCTAGCGTGGAAAGCCCGTAGCCAATACCCAAACTTACCGTATCGAGTAATTGGTGGTAATGCTGCATTAGTAATCGCGTTAGTTGCGGGGATTATCATTATGGTGATTCCGTTTTTAATTCAATTGGGTTATCTACCACAAGCGGTGGGTTAATCTAGAAACTAGAAGGCTGCAACAAAAAATTGCAGCCTTTTTCTTATAAAATGAAATAATAAGACGAGGTTACAAGCGGTCAAAAATCGCAATTTTTTTGCACATTCTCTTCCGCTACATCTACTAGCCAATTAATTGATATAAGGCTTTTATTTGGTTTTCTTTCAATGCACCGCCGACTTTATCTCTTCCAACGAAAATCTTAAACATCGCATTGCCTTTTTTATTGATAAAAATAAGTGAAACCGTGCGTTTTCCTCTAAACGGGCGATCTAACAAATAGATTTTGGCGCAATTTTCATAACGTAAATGCCCTTGTAAGCCACCGCCTTCTTTATGTTCAAAATTGTAAAATCCGCGGGAAATTGAACCGCTTGGAAGTATACCGACAAACTCAATAATCGTATCTTCAGTATGGGAAATCAGGGTAATAGCATCATCCCATTCATGAATTGCTTGTAATATTTCAGCAAAACGTTCGCCTTCTGTTACTTTTAACATTTCAGACGGCAAATTCAACATCACCTCTTCTAATGAGCATTGATATTTTGCCGCTAACATTTCTAAAATCTGCCCCGGATTTTCCGCAAGTTCAGCACGTAAAGTGGTTTGTTGTTCAGTTGATAACATCTAGATTCTCCTTGAAGAAAAGAGAGCCAAATGGCTCTCTTGAGTTATATAAATAGTTAGAAACGATATTCAAAGCCAGCCGAGAAATTGCGGCCTGGCTCATAATAACGCTGTAAGCCAGGATACCCGCCATATTTATAATTTTCACGAACCCCTACGGAATTAACCACCCCGCCTGTTGTATTTAAACCACGTAAAGTATCCCAAGTATGGTATTTGCGGTTAAGCAAATTATAAACGCCGGCACGCAATGTGATATTTTCCGTTGGTTTATAAAAACCGTATAAATCCACAATAAAGGCTTTCGTATTTAAATGTTTCCAAGTGTCTAAACCTGTTTCATGTGAGTATTCAGTACAACGAACTTCATATTCCTCCCCCCAATGTGGGTAATAAGGATTAGGCGTTCTTTGCTCCTTGACACATCGTTCCGGTAAGGCTTTGAGATATTTGGCATCTTTCGCTTTTTTCGCCCCTAAGAAGGTTAAACGAGAAAAGATACCCCATTTACCTTCAGGTTGTTCATAGTCTAAACCCACAACAGCCTTAATAGGTTGAATAGAAAGTAGATCTGCACCATTTGACATACTGCCTTTGCTATAACCTAATGAGCCAAATAGCTTCCAACCCTCAGGGATGGACATAGCAGAATTTAGGTTCCATTTACCACTTACTTCTACCCCATAGATTTTTGCAGAATCAATATTTTGCATTTGCTGCACCGGACGCCATAACTCTCTACCGTAAGCCCGAAAAACATCCCATGTTTCCTGCTCCCATAAGAAATCTTTATATTTCGTATGGTGTAAATTGACTGAGAGTTGTCCAACATTACCGTTAGCTTGTAAGCTTAAATTTTGGGTTAAACTACGTTCAGCTTTTAGGTTTGGATTTGACACCCAAGCTCCTGCTGCATTATCACGGTAATCAAAATACATTTCTGAAGCATTAGGAATACGGAATCCTGTTCCAATGTTATATGCAACTTTCCATGCATCAGTCAGGTGTTTTTCCAAACCGGCCACCCAAGTTATTTGATTAAATTTCGCATTATCTGTTTTTACACAGTTACGACAGGCAAGCCCTTTTAGTTCTTGTTGCTCATATTTTGCCCAATCATAACGAAGTCCTAACATCATTTTCCAATCATGAGTTAAATCAATCTTGTCATGCAATGAAAAAGCGTGTTGCTTAGTTTTAATCGGATGCATCATTGTAGAATTAGGCGAATTTATCCAAGTATTAGATAAGTAAACCGAATCTTTATGCAAAACATCAAAATCTCGCTCTGCTGTAGAAGCTCTGAAAGATAGCTGATGAGTTAATTTACCGAATTCTAATGCTTGGCTATCTAAGCGGAAATTTAAGCGTTTTAACTCGGTATTAAAAATACGAATATTCGTATCACTTGGCTTTCTTTGTTTTTCCGGGCTCCATTTGGTAGCCGCTTCAGCACGAGTACCTTCATAGTTATAGGCAGCAGTTTCAGTATCTTGATAATCTACATCTATCTTCGCTAATGCTATCCATTTTGATTCCGGAAAATATTCATAAAAAACATTTACCGTATCACGTTTACTACGGTCTTCCGCTTCACGCCAATATGAGCTTAAATACACCGCTGAGTCTTCAATAATATAATTCTTATTATTTTGACCACTGTAAGATACACCAACACGATGCTTATCATTAAAACGATAAGCAAGTTTAGCTAAATAGCTATGATTATTATGGGTAGCATCATCAGGAGTTTGCTTACTACTACCGATTGTCCGAGTTTGCAATGAATCTTCAGGAACAGTATACCCTCCTGCACTTTCCATCTCATGTCCGTGACGATTAGAATAAAGCAATACAGCGTCCAATTGTTCACCTAAGTAGCCAACACCAAAGGTATTTACCCATTCATTATTACGCGTACCATAACCTGTACGATATAAAGCACCAAATTTATTGCCACCTCGCACAATATCATAAGCCTCAAGTGTTCGATAATTGACACCACCACCTAAATTACCACTACCTTGATTAAAAGAATCCGCACCCTTTGATACTTCAATAGTACGTGCCAGTTCAGGGTCAATAGACTGACGAGAGGTATTTAAATTCCCGTAACGTTTATAGAGTGAATTTTCTTCTGAATCAGGAAGAGCTATGCCATCAATACTAATTCCAACACGATTATCTTCTACTCCACGAATAGCAAAGCCTTTTTGATGCCTTCCTTGGTTAACAATACCAACATCAGGGCTATAGCGAACTAAATCTCGATTATTTTGAATTAGCTCTTGTTGAATTGCCTCTTTGTTTTTTTTCTCTGTAGATGCTTTAACTTCTTCTTGAGCTACAACATTTACTTCAGATAGTTCTGTTGTTAGCTCTTCTGCATATAGCATTGGAGCCCCTAAAACACTACTAATACTTAGTGCTAATAACGTTGGGCGTAATTTAGCAAGATTTATTGATTGTTGATTGATTAGCATAATAATTCTCCCTAGGTAAATTGCTAATAATCTTTATTTTTTAATTGGTCTGCATTATCAATAATAAAGGTAAAACACAAAAATATCAATAATGATTCTCAATTGCTTGATAACAAAGATTTATTCATTATAATAATTTCCTAAGGATTAATCGTTATTTTGGAGGTATTTTATGACAACAAATCGCCAAGAGGTTTTACAAAACCGCTTAGGACCGGAAATTGAAGAGCTAAAACAACAAATTAAAACTATTGTTCTTTCAACAGTAGATAAAGATGGTATACCAAATGTGAGCTATGCTCCATTTGTGATTAATAACGGAGAGTATCAGGTCCTCATTTCAACCATTGCACGCCATGCTCGTAATTTACTGGAAGTGCCAAAAGTTTCTCTAATGCTGATTGAAGACGAAACTAAAAGCCGTCAAATTTTTGCCCGTCGCCGTCTCACTTTTGATGCCAGCGCTCGCATTGTTGAACGCGGAAATGAAGAATGGGAATCCGGTGTTGCGGCTTTAAAAGCACGCCACGGTGATTTAATTGACGAACTGTCAAAAATGCAAGACTTCAACCTATTTTGTTTCAAGCCAAGTGCAGGCTTGTTTGTTAAAGGTTTTGGTAAAGCCTTTGATGTCGGTGTAGATGATTTAATCAACGTCGTCCATTTAGATCAAGGTCACCAAACTAACTAGTTATTTCATTAGCTCAATAATCGGCCCTTTGTTATTATCTTAGTAGAAGGGTTGATTCTACATTTGGTTGTTTTATCCCACCTATCTTTTAAATTCAATCATCAAAACCTAATCGCGAAGCCAGTTAGAATAAATACGCTTTTTATGGCACAATATTGTTTACTAAATTAATGGTCATAACAGCAATTTACTTATCGGACAAAAGCCATAATTATGAATGAACAGCAACTTTTAGATCTTGATTATCAACATATTTGGCATCCTTATTCCAGTATTCCAAACACTATGCCGATATATGCGGTTGAAAAAGCAGAAGGCGTCATCATTACACTCAAAAATGGCATACAGTTAATAGACGGAATGTCCTCCTGGTGGGCTGCATTACACGGTTATAACCACCCGCGTTTAAATGCAGCGGCTCATCAGCAACTCGACAAAATGAGCCATATTATGTTTGGCGGATTAACGCATGAGCCTGCAGTCAAGCTGGCACAAACACTTGTTGAATTATTGCCGGAGAATTTAAATAAAGTCTTTTTTGCGGATAGCGGATCTGTGGCGGTGGAAGTAGCGATGAAAATGGCTGTCCAGTACCAACACGCTTGCGGGCAAACTACAAGGTACAAATTTGCAACTATTCGCAGTGGCTACCATGGTGATACTTGGCATGCTATGTCGGTATGCGACCCCGATACCGGAATGCACAGTTTATTTAATCGCAGCCTACCCGTTCAATATTTTTTGCCTCAACCCGCTATTAAATTCAATGAGCCTTGGGATGAACAAGCGATTGCTCCACTTGCCGCTCTTTTAGCAGAAAAACATCAAGAAATCGCCGCATTAATTTTAGAACCGATCGTTCAAGGCGCCGGAGGTATGTATTTTTACTCTCCGATTTATTTACAAAAAGCACAAGCTCTTTGCCGGCAATACGGGGTTCTACTTATCTTTGATGAAATCGCCACCGGTTTTGGACGAACAGGTAAAATGTTTGCTCTTGAACATGCTAACGTTACTCCCGATATTATTTGCTTAGGTAAAGCACTTACCGGAGGTTACCTAACTTTATCGGCAACTATCACGAATCAACACATTGCCGAAACAATTTGCAATGGGGAGGCGAAATGTTTTATGCATGGTCCAACCTTTATGGCAAACCCGCTTGCTTGTGCTATTGCAAATGAAAGTATTAAGCTATTATTAGAAACCGACTGGCAAACTCGTATTAAACAGATTGAGCAACAACTAACACAAGAGCTTCAAGTTGCAGCCTCTTTACCTGTCGTTAAAGAGGTTCGTGTTTTAGGCGCCATCGGGGTTATAGAGATGCACCAGCCGGTCAATATGAAAACATTACAGCCCCGTTTTGTGGAAAAAGGCGTCTGGGTGCGTCCATTTGGGCGTTTAATTTATATTATGCCGCCCTTCATTATTGAGCCGGCTCAACTTAGTCAATTAACACAAGGGTTGATTGCGGCCATTAAGGAAGAATACGATGCTTGATTTTTTCTCTACAACATTAGAAAACTTAAAACAACAAGAACAATTTCGCACTATTCCCTCCTTAATTCATCAAGGAAAACATATTATTCGATATGGAATGTCAATGCTGAACCTTTCGTCAAATGACTATCTCGGGTTAGCGAACGATGATAATTTACGCCAACTGTTTTTGCAAAAATATGGTGAAAATCAACCGCTTCTCACCGCCTCTTCTTCTCGCTTATTAACCGGTTCTTTTCCGATTTATGACGATTTAGAGAAATTATTGGCACAACGTTTCCAGCGAGAAAGTGCCTTGCTGTTTAATAGCGGCTATCACGCCAATATTGGTATTCTGCCTGCAATCGCTACACCTTGCACATTAATTGTTGCCGATAAATTAGTCCACGCCAGCCTCATTGACGGTATTCGGTTAAGTGGCGCTAAATTTTTACGCTATCGCCATAATGATTTATCGCACCTAGAACAAATTCTTCACACAAACCACCGAGAATTTGAACGTATTATTATTGTCACCGAAAGCCTGTTTAGTATGGATGGTGACTGCAGCTCGTTTTTAGATAAAATTTTGCCGCAAGGAAATTTTCATTTCCATCAAGGTAATGCCGAACTCTGCCCGCTTGATGGGAAATATCACTTAGTTGCCTCAGCCTCGGCTGTGCAATGGTTTCATGAAAAACAGTTATTCATCCGACATAGTGCCTCCCAGCTAAAAGCGAATGGCATCTTACTTTTTAGCACTTTTGCCGAACAGAACTTACGAGAAATAAAACAGCTAACCGGGATCGGTTTGAGTTATCCCTCATTGAGTGAATGGCAACAATGGCTAGAACAGGAATTTGAGGTTCTTCACTTAAGCCAAGCAAACATCATATTAGAACTAGACTCCCCTAAAGCGGTGTTACAACATTTGAAATCAACCGGGGTTACTGCCACTCACAACACCATTTGGACAAAAAACACCCTGCATAATTTCTATCACAACTATTTAGAAAATTACAGTACACCAAGCGGTAAAGTATCGCTCACCTATGCACCGCTTTACTGCTTGGCGAAGAAAAAAGAGAGGAAATAACATGACAGCAAAGGTCATTTTTATCGCCGGCATTGATACCGATATCGGAAAAACGGTGGCGACAGGTTGGTATGCCCAAAAACTAGCCACTCAAGGATTCTCGGTAATTACACAAAAAATGGTGCAAACAGGGTGTGAGCAAATCTCTGAGGACATCATCGCCCATCGCAATATGCAGGGAATCCCGCTTACGGATGATGATTTACAAGGTATTACATGCCCTTATGTTTTCCCCTACCCTTGCTCCCCTCACCTTGCCGCTAAGCTGGTCAATCAACCTATTCTGCCGGAAGTGATTACGCAGGCTACCCAACGTTTAAGCCAAAAATATGATTATGTTTTGCTGGAAACCGCCGGAGGTCTATTAGTTCCTTATAACGAAACGGAAACTACCTTAGATTATATCCAGCAACAAGGTCATCCACTTATCTTAGTCACATCCGGGAAATTAGGCAGTATTAACCATACCTTACTCAGCCTTGAAGTATGTAAGCAAAGAGGAATTAACATACTGTCTGTAATCTACAACCAATACCCGAGTATAGATACCATTATTGAACAAGAAACCCAGCGCTACTTGCAACAATATCTTACTTGGTATTTCCCAACTGCATCGTTTGAATGCCTAGGCTATATAACATAAACAAGCGATAAAACCGCCGCATTCTTTAAGCTAAAAATACAGATACAAGCGGTCAGATTTTTTGGAAAATTTGCTACAATTTTAGTAAAATAGTCGAGCTAATTCTACGGGTAACATTCTGCCCATCAAATCAAAGGAAATCCTATGCAACCTAAAGCAAAATTAAGAAAAGATTACCGAGCACCCGATTTTACCATTACCGATATTTATCTTGATTTCCAGCTCGATCCCGACAGAACTTTCGTGACTTCAAAATTAAGCGTTGAGCGCAAAAATCCAGAAGCAACGGTTCTACGTTTAGATGGGCATAGTTTTGATTTCCTCTCAATTAAGTTCAACGGACAAGCCTTTTCTGCTTACGAAAAAGATACTGAATCTTTAACCTTAAATTTAGCTGATGTAGCAGCAGATCGCTTTGAGCTTGAAATTGAAACCGCTCTCAATCCGGCACAAAATACCTCGCTACAAGGTTTATATAAATCAGGCGATGGGCTTTGCACTCAATGCGAAGCAGAAGGCTTCCGTCAAATTACTTATATGCTTGACCGCCCGGACGTACTTGCAAAATATACGACAAAAATAACCGCTAGTAAGAACAAATACCCGTTCCTACTTTCCAACGGTAACCGCATTGCTCAAGGAGAGTTGCACGATGGCCGCCATTGGGTTGAATGGCAAGATCCGTTCTTTAAACCAAGCTATCTTTTTGCTTTAGTGGCCGGTGATTTTGACTTATTACAAGATAAATTTATCACCAAAAGCGGGCGTGAAGTGACACTTGAAATCTATGTTGACCGAGGCAATTTAGACCGCGCTCCTTGGGCAATGGAAAGCCTAAAACGTTCAATGAAATGGGATGAAGAGCGCTTCGGTCTTGAATACGATTTAGATATTTATATGATTGTTGCCGTTGATTTCTTCAATATGGGCGCAATGGAAAATAAAGGCTTAAATATCTTCAACTCTAAATTTGTGTTAGCAAAACCTGAAACTGCCACAGATAGCGATTATTTGGATATTGAAGCGGTGATCGCCCATGAATATTTTCATAACTGGACGGGCAACCGCATTACCTGCCGTGACTGGTTCCAATTAAGCTTAAAAGAGGGCTTAACGGTTTTTCGTGATCAAGAATTTACTTCCGATTTATGGTCTCGTTCGGTAAAACGAATTGAAGATGTTCGCCTACTGCGTACCGTGCAATTTGCTGAAGATGCCAGCCCGATGGCTCACCCGATTCGTCCGGAAAAAGTGATTGAAATGAATAACTTCTACACTGTAACTGTCTATGAAAAAGGCGCTGAAGTGATTCGTATGATTCACACTTTATTAGGTGAAGAAAAATTCCAAAAAGGGATGCAGCTTTATGTGGAAAGACATGACGGTTCAGCGGCAACTTGTGATAATTTCATTGATGCTATGCAAGATGCATCCGGTATAAATTTAGAGCAATTCCGCCGTTGGTATAGCCAATCCGGCACACCGGAACTCACCATCTCCGATGAATATGATGCCGGACGTAAAGCTTATCGCTTACATATTTCGCAAATGACCCCATCTACGCACGATCAGTTGGAAAAATTAAATCTACATATTCCACTGAAAATAGCGTTATATGGTGAAAATGACGGGAAAAAGATTCCGCTTCAATATGAATTACTCACCGTAAGCGATGTGCTAGATGTAACAGCAGAGCATCAGACGTTTGAGTTCCATAATGTAACCCAACGCCCTGTGCCGGCTCTGCTTTGTGATTTTTCAGCCCCGGTTCGTTTAGATTATAACTATACCTCTGACCAATTATTAACGCTGCTAAAACATGCTGAAAATGACTTCATTCGCTGGGATGCAGCACAAATGCTTTATACCAATGAACTGCGTGAAAATTTAAGCCGTTATCAACAAAACCAGCCGTTAAGTTTCTCAACCGAGTTAGCAAATGCCTTAACGTTTGTGCTGGAAAACAGCACACAAGATCCGGCCTTAACCGCATTAACCTTAACGCTGCCTAAAGAGACTGAATTTGCAGAATCTTTTAAAACGATTGACCCAACAGGTATTGCCTTAGTACGTGAATTTATGCAAGTGTCTATTGCTCAAAACTTGCAAGATAAATTTTTTGAGGTTTATAACCAAAACAAATGTGGAGAATATCAGGTTATTGCACAAGATATTGCCAAACGTGCATTGCGTAATGTGTGCTTAAACTATTTAGCCTTTACCGATTTAGGTAACACGCTTGTACATAAGCACTATCAAAATGCGGATAATATGACCGACACTCTGGCAGCATTGCAAGCAGCGACTAAAGCGAAGCTCAGTTGCCGTGATGCTCTGTTAGCCGATTTTGAAGAAAAATGGAAGCACGATGGTTTAGTGATGGATAAATGGTTTATGTTACAAGCCGGTCGTCCGGACGAAGATGTATTATCAATTGTTCAAGAATTGATGGAACATCCAAGTTTCAATTTCAATAATCCAAACCGCTTACGTTCATTAGTCGGCGCATTCTGTAGCCAGAACCCGAAAGCCTTCCACGCCATTGATGGCTCAGGCTATCGTTTCTTAGTAGATATTTTAATTAAGCTCAACGACAGCAACCCACAAGTTGCCGCACGACTTATTGAGCCGTTAATTAAACTTTCCCGCTATGACAACCAACGTCAAACGCTTATGCGCCGTGGGTTAGAACGCTTACGTGAATTGGATAATCTCGCTCGTGATCTGTTTGAGAAAATCGAAAAAGCGTTAGATTAATCTTAAAAATAAAAACAACAAGCGGTTGAATTTATAAAAATTTTTGCAATTTTTTGAATAAATTCGACCGCTTGCTTTTACTATCGCCGAATTTCAAATCGTTTAAAAATCTCTGTACCCAAATAATCAGTTGCAACCACCCGTTCTACGCGGGCAGAAGGCGAGCCTTTATAGAGCCATTTTTCAAATTCAGTCATTATTTCATCATTAGCCTCGGCTACAACTTCAACCGAGCCATCATCACGATTTCGGGTATAGCCTTTTACCCCGAGCCTTTGCGCTTCTTGCCGGGTAAAGAAGCGAAATGCCACGCCTTGCACTCTCCCGTAAATAGAAAACAATTTTATCGCCATTTTTCTCTCACATTTTTAGTAAAAAGAAAGGCTGCCTATTTTTCAATAAACAGCCTTACGCTCATTATTTCACAATATATAAATTGCGAAGTAGGATATCATCTTGCGGATCTTTGCCACTATAACCTTTTACATAAGGCTTCACCAAACGAGGGTTTACATAGTTGTAAATCGGCATAATCGCATAATCTTTTGCCAGTATCTCCTCTGCTTTTGCATAGGCTTCTGCCCTTCCGTTAGCATCATTGGCTTTGTAAGATTCTGCCACCGCATCATCATAGGCTTTATTACTATAGAACGCTGTATTATTACTTGAGTTAGACAAGAAATAATTTACGAAAGTCGTTGCTTGGTTATAATCTCCAGACCAACCGGCACGAGAAACATCATAATTGCCGTTACGACGACTATCTAAGAAAGTTTTCCACTCTTGGTTTTCTAATTTCACATCCACAATACCGTCAGTGCCTTGCTTCCATAAAGAGGAAGCAGCAATCGCAATTTTCTTATGGTTGTCATTAGTATTATAGAGAATGGTAAATTTCAGTGGATTAGACTTACTATAACCGGCTTCTTCTAATAATTTTAATGCTTTCGCTTTTCTATCCGCCATCGATTCTGCTGAATAAGCCGGCTGTTTGATTTTTTCACCCTCATGAATATAAGTCGGGGTAAATACATAAGTTGGTGTTTGCCCTTGACCTAGCACTTTATCGGTAATGATATTACGATCTAACGCTAAGTTTAATGCTTCTCGAACTTTGATATTATCAAACGGTGCTTTTTTGTTGTTGAACTCATAGTAGTATGTTGAAAGTGTTCTGGCAGTAAACACTTCATTTGGAATTTCATTTTTTAGCGTTGCAAACTGCTCTGGTGGTAAAGCATAGTCAGTAATATCCAAATCACCGGCACGGTAGCGGGCAACGTCTGTTGTAGCATTTGGAATAGCTAAGAAAGTCGCTTTATTAATCACGGTTTCTTTATCGTTCCAATAATTTGCGTTACGCTCAAACACAATTTTTTCATTAATAACGTGGTCAACCAACTTATAAGCACCGTTACCAACTAAATTTTCTTTTTTTACCCACGTATCACCTAATTTTTCCACTACAGCTTTATTTACCGGCAATAATGAAGAATGGGTAAGCAGCTCTACCGCATAAGGCACCGGCTGGCTTAATTGTACTTGGAAAGTAAAATCATCTACCGCTTTTACCGCTAACTCTTCCGGTTTTTTCTTACCGTCAATAATATCTTGAGCATTTTCAACATTTAAATAAGTCAAATAGCTTGAATAAGGTGAGGCTGTAAGCGGATTAGCCAAACGTTGCCAGGCAAATACGAAATCGTGAGCAGTCACAGCATCACCGTTAGACCATTTAGCATCCTGGCGTAATTTGAATGTCCATGTTTTGTAATCTGTGGAATTCTCCCAGGAAACTGCCACACCCGGCTGTAAATTGCCCTCAGCATCTTTTGTCACCAGCCCTTCAAATAATTGATAGGCTACTCGAGATTCAGGCACACCATCAATTTTATGCGGATCAAAACTTGAAGGTTCCGAGCCGTTGTTGATCACAATCTCCTGTTTATCGGCAAGTACGGTGCCTTCAGGTACTTTTGCTGCAAATACATTGGCCGATAACCCCAATACAAGAGAGGCGGTTAAAAATGAAAGAGGGAATTTTGACTGCATATTTAATCTCCATTTATAAATGATAAGGTGATCTCAAATCACATTTCTTTTTTGAATGAATTTTTTGAGTCTAGAGATTATTATTTTGATTGCAAGATGATTTTTTTAAAAATGTGATAGAAATCACCTTTTATTGTAAAAAAACCAATAAAAAGTAATAAAAGAAAATAGCTCTATAAAGTTTGATAATGACTGGATAAGCCACTGCAATAAACAGATTAATTAGAATAATATTCTTCACATTAACAATTAAAGCTATTTTTAGGCTTATTTGACAGCATAAAAAATGGAAATTCACAATAAAAATTATATTTTACTTTCATTTTTGAAATCGTTATAGTCTTAACAAACCGATACAAGCGGTCGTTTTAGCAAACTTTTTTGCAAACCAAAACGTTACTTTTTGTGACCACTTGTAAACGGGCATTCTTATACATTTTTTGAGTTGGAACATTTTATGCAAAAGGCAAAAACATTATACGAAAAACTCTTCGACTCACATGTCGTTTATGAAGCAGAAGGCGAAACGCCAATTATTTATATCAACCGCCATTTAATTCACGAAGTAACCAGCCCGCAAGCCTTTGATGGCTTACGTGTTGCCGGACGCCAAGTTCGTCAAGTCAATAAAACGTTTGGCACCATGGACCATAGTATTTCTACCCAAGTGCGAGATGTCCAACAGCTTGAAGGGCAAGCAAAAATCCAAGTAATGGAATTAGAAAAAAATTGTGCTGAAAACGGTATTTCATTATTTGATATCACCAAAAAACAACAAGGTATCGTACATGTTATGGGACCGGAACAAGGTTTAACGCTCCCGGGAATGACAATTGTATGTGGAGACTCACACACCGCAACGCACGGTGCATTCGGAGCCTTGGCATTTGGTATCGGCACTTCTGAAGTAGAACACGTTCTTGCAACCCAAACCTTAAAACAAGCACGTTCTAAAACGATGAAAGTAGAAGTTCGCGGCAAAGTGAACCCGGGCATTACCGCTAAAGATATCGTACTTGCGATTATCGGCAAAACCACGATGGCAGGTGGCACAGGTTATGTGGTGGAATTCTGCGGCGAAGCGATTCGTGATCTTTCAATGGAAGGCCGTATGACAGTATGTAATATGGCAATCGAATTCGGTGCAAAAGCCGGTATTGTTGCCCCTGATGAAACGACTTTCGCTTACTTAAAAGATCGTCCAAATGCACCAAAAGGTAAAGATTGGGAAGACGCCGTTGAATATTGGAAAACCTTAAAAACCGATGAAGGTGCAACTTACGATGCGGAAGTGATTTTAGAAGCGAAAGATATTGCCCCACAAGTCACTTGGGGAACCAACCCGGGGCAAGTAATCGGCATTGATGATGTAATTCCAAATCCAAGTGATATGGAAGATCCGGTAACCCGTGCTTCTGCTGAAAAAGCCTTAGCTTACATTGGTTTAGAAGCCCATACCGATATGAAAAATGTCTCTGTTGATCAAGTCTTTATCGGTTCTTGTACCAATGCTCGTATCGAAGATTTACGCGCAGCTGCTGCTGTGATGAAAGGACGCAAAAAAGCAGACAATGTGAAACGTATTTTAGTAGTACCGGGTTCAGGCTTAGTAAAAGAGCAAGCAGAAAAAGAGGGCTTGGATAAAATCTTTATCGAAGCCGGTGCAGAATGGCGTAATCCGGGCTGTTCAATGTGTTTAGGTATGAATGATGACATTTTAGGCGAATGGGAACGCTGTGCTTCCACCTCAAACCGTAATTTCGAAGGTCGCCAAGGGCGTAACGGTCGTACCCACTTAGTGAGTCCGGCAATGGCAGCGGCTGCGGCGGTGTTCGGTAAATTTGTCGATATTCGTAAAGTTTCATTAAACACATAAAAGTAAGGAGCAGGAACATGGCAGGTATTAAACAACATTCAGGCTTAGTTGTTCCACTTGATGCAGCGAATGTGGACACAGATGCAATTATTCCAAAACAATTTTTACAAGCAATTACCCGTGTAGGATTCGGTAAACACCTTTTCCACGAATGGCGTTACTTAGATGCGGAAGAAACACAAATCAATCCGGATTTCGTACTCAACTTTCCGCAATATCAAGGTGCAACGATTTTACTAGCTCGTAAAAATTTAGGTTGTGGTTCTTCCCGTGAACACGCCCCTTGGGCTTTAGCCGATTATGGTTTTAAGGTGATGATCGCTCCAAGTTTTGCGGATATCTTCTACAATAACAGCTTAAACAACCATATGTTGCCAATTAAATTAACCGAGGAAGAAGTAGAAGAGATTTTCCAATGGGTTTGGGCAAATGAAGGTAAGCAAATTCACATCGATTTGGAAGCGATGACCGTGACCGTTGGCGATAAAGTCTATACTTTTGAACTGGATGAATTTCGTCGCCATTGTTTATTAAACGGTTTAGACAACATAGGCTTAACTCTACAACACGAAGCGGCAATTGCAGCTTATGAGAAAAATATTCCGGCGTTTCTACGCTAAACCACAATGACAAAAACGGCTAGAATTTCAGGTTCTAGCCGTTTTCTTTTTTCATTTATTGATAACAAGCGGTCGATTTTCGCTAAATTTTTGCAAATACTAGATTTGGTATTTGGTTTTATCGCCAATGTCAAAATGCAGTGGCATTCGCCATTTTTGAATACTTAACACAGCCAATAATAAGCCTGAAACCGCACTAAAAATTTGTACTAAAAGTGGCCATTCTAAAGCAACAGCTAACCATAGAATAGCAACGAAAACAGGTTGAAAATTCAAGCCAAATACTCTAAAACAGAAATATTCTTTATAGCTTAGCCCGCCAATCACCAACAACATTGCCCCTAAAGCGAGCAACGGAAAATTAAACACATAACATAATAGCCCGATCCAAGCGGAAAATTGGAAAACCAGACGGAAAGATTTCGCATATAAATGTAATGAAGAAGCTAACATGGCACCTGCCACTAAAAAGCCAAGTTGAGCAAGCTCAAATTGATAAGGAAGGAGCAATAGCATCACAGTTGCTAATACAAAGCCGCTACGATAAACAATCACTGTTAAATAATCACCAAAATCCATTGGAGATTTAATATGTGGATCTGCCATAATTTTCCTCAAAATTAACTAATAAATGAAAGAGCTTGCTCTACAATTTCTACACCGGCTCCGGGTTTAGTTGCATTTTCACTCAAATGACGACGCCACTGCCTTGCGCCTTTACAATTTTGAAATGCCCCGAGCATATGACGAACAATATGGTTAAGATAAACGCCCTTTGAAAGTTCCTGTTCGATGTAAGGAAACATCTTCTCCACGGCTTCTTTAGCGGTAACAAGCGGTCGATTTTCATCAAAAATTTGCAAATCAATTTCACCGAGTAGCGAAGGATTCTGGTAAGCCTCTCGCCCAACCATAACGCCATCCACAAACTGTAGGTGATGTTTGATCTCATCAATCGTTTTAATCCCGCCATTAATGCTTATCTTCAAATGGGGAAAATCTCGTTTAAGCTGATAAACCCGTTCATAATCCAATGGTGGAATTTCACGATTTTCTTTTGGGCTTAATCCGCTCAGCCATGCTTTACGGGCATGGACAATAAAATCATTGCTATACGGCTGTATTTTCTCGATAAAATCACACAAAAATTCGTAACTGTCTAAATCATCAATGCCGATACGGTGCTTGACGGTCACAGGAATTTCTACCGCATCTTGCATGGCTTTAATACAATCCGCCACTAAATCAGCCTTGCCCATTAAGCAAGCCCCGAACATCCCATTTTGTACTCTGTCTGACGGGCAACCGACATTTAAATTCACCTCGGCATAGCCTCTTTCCGCCACTAATTTGGCACAATGAGCAAGCTGAGCAGGGTCGCTACCGCCTAATTGCAATGCCACCGGATTTTCACTTGGATCGTATTCCAATAAATCATATTTGGCATGGATAATCGCAGGTGCAGTAATCATCTCAGTATAAAGCAACGCATGTTGCGAAAATTGACGGTGAAAATAGCGACAATGGCGCGTAGTCCAATCTAACATCGGAGCAACCGAAAAACGCCCTTGATAAAAATCCTGTTTTTGAGTATTCATAAATAAAATATAGCGGTTAAAAAATCGAAAAATTTTACCAAAAGAGGGCTTCTAAGCCTAAAATTGATGACTCAATCATACAAGAAAAACCGCCTTAAACATAGTATTATCAAGGATTCTATAATTTAGCCGTTTAATTTTAAAGCAAACAAAAACACAATATATAGTGGTTTGTAATAAAAATAACCACAATATATAGACAGAAAAATTTACAAAACTATTTTCCTTTATAAATCAATAAGCTAACAAAAAGGTAGTTTGTCAAGACTTGTCTTGAAAGTTTTTTTGCATACAATCTTCTCTCAGATTCAAACATAACCTAAAGATAAGAGCCTGCAAATATGTCTAGAAATCTTTTCCAAAAACGCTTAAATATTAAGCCGTATGAATATCCTGAGCTTCTTGAATTTAAAGATGCGATCCGCCATTCTTATTGGCTACACACCGAATTTAACTTTACCGGTGATATCCAAGACTATCGCACGGTGATTAACGATCACGAACGTCACGTTTTAACCCGTGCAATGCTTGCAATTTCTCAAGTAGAAGTAAATGTAAAACGTTTCTGGGGCGAGTTATACCGTTATTTCCCGAAACCGGAAATGGATGATGTAGGTGGTACTTTTGCTGAAAGTGAAGTTCGTCACAAGGATGCTTATTCATTCCTTTTGGAAAAGCTGGGCTTAAATGAAATGTTTAGCCAAATTCACGAAATTGAACCATTAATGAATCGTATTCGTTACATGGAAAGTTTCATGAAAGATAAAGATGCCGGCAAAGGTGAGTTTGTATTATCGTTAGTGTTATTCTCTTTATTTGTTGAGCATATTTCTTTATTTGGTCAGTTCATCATTATGATGTCATTTAACAAGCATAAAAATCTGTTTAAAGGAATTTCAAATGCTGTTGAAGCAACCTCAAAAGAAGAGGAAATTCATGGCAAATTTGGTATTGCTTTATATGAAATTTTACGCGATGAACACGCCGAGCTTTTCACGCCTGAATTTTTCAGCGAGCTAGAAACTTTGGCTACTCAAGCTTTTGAAGCAGAACGTAGTATTTTAGACTGGATTTTTGAAGAAGGCGATCTAAGCTTTATCACCAAAGCAACGGTGGAAAATTATATTAAAAACCGTTACAACAATTCACTGTCAATCTTAGGCTTAGAGCCACCTCATGATATTGACCCTGAAATGTTAAAAGAGACTGAGTGGTTTGATATTGAAATTCTTTCAACAAAAGAAACCGATTTCTTTAACAAACGTAGTACCGATTATTCTAAAAAAATGAAGCAAATTACCGCAGATGACTTATTCTAATCTTGATCGCCCAGACTTCCACTGGCTAAATGATGATAGCCGCTTATTCTTACAGCGTGGCTACTTATTGGAAGGCACAACCGCATTAGAGCGTATCCGTTTTATCGCTGAACATGCCGAACGAAAACTTGGTATTGAAGGCTATGCAGATAAATTCTATCACTATATGGCAAGAGGTTATTTCTCTCTTTCCTCGCCAATTTGGTCAAACTTCGGTTTAGACCGCGGGTTGCCAATCTCTTGTTTCGGCAGCTATATCGGCGATTCTATCCATGAGATCATGGTAACTACTGCCGAAGTAGGTATGATGAGTAAAATCGGTGGCGGTACGTCTGCTTATTTTGGAGATATTCGTCCTCGTGGTTCATCAATCAAAAATAACGGTAAATCTGACGGTTCATTCAACTTCAGTAAATTGTTTGACACAGTAATTGATGTTATTTCACAAGGGACTTCTCGTAAAGGGCAGTTTGCAGGTTATATTGATATTGAACACGGTGATATTGATGAATGGTTAGATATCCACACCGAAGGTAACCCAATTCAATTAATGTACTACGGTGTTTGTGTAGGCCACGAATGGTTAGAATCAATGAAAGCAGGCGATCCTTACAAACGTCAGCTTTGGGCAAAACTATTACAGCGTAAAACAGAAACCGGTATTCCATATTTATTCTTTAAAGACAACGCAAACGCAGGCCGTCCGGATGTCTATAAAGATAAAAATATGACGATTCACGCATCAAATTTATGTACCGAAATTATGTTACCATCAAGTAACGACGAAAGTTTCGTTTGCTGTTTATCGTCAATGAACCTACTCTATTTTGATGAGTGGAAAAACACCGATGCACCAGAAGTCTTAACCTACTTCTTAGATGTAGTAATGAGCGAGTTTATTGAGAAAAGTAAATCTGTTCCGTTTTTAGACAGAGCAAACCGCTTTGCAACACGCCATCGTGCTCTAGGTTTAGGCGTGCTAGGCTGGCACAGTTATTTACAAGCGAATAACATCGCTTTTGATAGCTTCCAAGCAATGCAGAAAAACAATGAAATTTTCAAAACATTGCAAGAAAAAACATTAAAAGCTTCTCAAGAGTTAGCCCAACGCTTTGGTGAGCCTGAAATTCTAGAAGGCTATGGTCGCCGTAATACGACCTTAATGAGTATTGCACCAACTAAATCCAGTAGCTTTATTTTAGGCAGTGTTTCGCCATCGGTAGAACCGTTTAAATCGAACTATTATGTGAAAGATTTAGCGAAAATCAAAACGGTTTATAAAAATCCGTTCTTAGAGAAATTACTACAAGAAAAAGGCTTAGATACAGAAGAAATTTGGGCATCTATCTTGCAAAATGACGGATCTGTTCAACATTTAGAACAGCTTTCAGAGCATGAAAAAGAAGTATTCAAAACTTTCGCTGAAATCAGCCAATTAAGCGTCATTCAACAAGCGGCTCAACGTCAGAAATATATCGACCAAGGGCAAAGTATTAACTTGATGATCCACCCGGCAACACCGGCGCGTGATCTAAACCAACTCTACTTAACCGCTGAAGAGCTAGGCTTAAAATCGATCTACTACCAAAACTCAATGAGTGCAGCACAGGTATTTAACCGTAACCTACTCAGCTGCTCAAGTTGTGAAGGGTAATTAAAAAAACAAAAATGCCGAATAAATTGATATTCGGCATTTTTTTATGCTTCCCGACATAACTTCAATGTTTCTCGAATCAGCTCAAAAGCTATCGTGCCTTGTTGGGGGATTTCTGGCAAAACCTCATCGCAATCAAACCATTTTGCATCGCAAATTTCCTCTTCCTGAAGCCGGATTTCCCCACTCTCATAATCTGCTAAAAAGCCAAGCATTAATGAATTCGGAAAAGCCCAAGGTTGGCTGCCGAAATAACGAATATTTTTAACCCGAATGCCGGTTTCTTCAAATACTTCTCGGTGTACAGCAGTTTCTACTGCCTCACCTGCCTCAACAAACCCTGCGAGCGTGGTATACATCGTGCCTTTATGGCGTAAATGATTGGCTAGCAGAATTTGCCGCCCTTTGCGTACTGCCACAATAATTGAGGGACTAATTGTCGGATAAGTACGATTACCGCAAGCGTGACAATGAACAGCAATCTCATCTTCCGCCAATACAGATGTTTCGCCACATTTACCACAAAATTGGTGCGTATGAAAAAAGTGGTTGAGCGAAACTGCTCGGTGTAATAAATGAACCAATTCGGCAGGTCGATTAATCTGCGTCCTTAAATAAGCAAATTCTCGCTCACTATCTTCTTCTATGGCTTTCAGCAAATAAACAGGTGAATTTTGATAAGTACCGATCACTAATTTATCTCGTGCCCCAAAGCCTAATTCCTCTGCCGTACCAAACGGAATCTCACCATTCATTAAGGCGATATCAAAATCTTTGACAACAACCCAATATCCTTTATTCATCTTGCAACCCTAGTTTCCTAAACAGTTCTCTTTTTTCGTGATCCGACAAAACACGATACTCCCCACTATCTAAATTACCTAGCTCAAAATGTCCTAGCCCAACACGAATTAAGCGTAAGGTCGGGAAACCGACATGTGCCGTCATTCGGCGAACTTGTCTATTTTTTCCCTCATGAATCACTAACTCTATCCAACTGGTTGGAATGGTTTTTCGCTCCCTAATTTTAGGAGCCGTCTGCCAATGATACTCAGGAGGCTCAATCGTTCTAACTTTTGCCGGCTGAGTTAAACCATCTTTTAACTCAACACCTTGTGCCAATTTCGCTAAATCTTGTTGTTGCGGAATACCTTCAACCTGCACCCAGTAAGTTTTCTGTTTCTCGAATTTCGGATTTGCCAACCGATGCTGAATCTCACCATTATTGGTCAGAAGCAGTAAACCCTCACTATCTCTATCCAACCGCCCAACAGGATAAATATGAGGAATCGGGATAAAATCCTTTAGCGTTTTCCGCCCCTGTTCATCAGTAAATTGAGTCAGCACATCATAGGGCTTATTGAATAACACAAGGACACTTTCGTTGAATGCAAGCGGTCGCTTTTCTCTCTTTTTTTGCAAACTTTTTGTAAAATTTGACCGCTTGTCTGCTTTTTTAAAGATAGGTTTCTTCATTTTTTCAAATTTGCCCAGGCTACGGAAAGTAAAATAATCGCCCCACCAATTAACATTCTCAAACTTGGTACTTCATTAAAACAAACCCAAGCGATAGCAATGGCGTAAACAGGTTCGAGAGAAATAATCATTGAAGCAGTGCGAGCATTGATGGTATCGAGGCTTGAAATAAATAACGTGTAAGCCAAAGTAGTACACAAAAAGCCCACACAGAAAATCCAGAACCAATCTTGGGCAGAAACGCCTGGCAATTCCGCAGCAGAAAACGGCAACAAAAAAAGTGTAGCAAAAATATATTGCCACCAACTTGCCTGCACGCCTGAAATTTTGCTCATCGTTTTACGATTTACTACTGCTAAAATACCATACACTAAGGCAGAAAAAATGCCCCAAAGTAATCCTTGAGTAGCTTGATTACCGAAAGTAAACTCAGGGGTGACTAAAATTAAACCAATGGTAATCGCAATTAATAAAACGACTTCCCGAAAGCGTAATTTTTCACGGAAAAACAAGCTCTCAAATAACGCCACAAAGGCAGGAAAGCTAGCAAAACCTAAAGTCGCGACCGCCACTCCACCCACTTTGACCGCCACAAAAAACGTCACCCAATGTGCGGCTAGCAATGCTGCCGATATGGCTTGCTGCCCCATTTGCTGAAAATTGAGTTTTACAAGCGGTTGTTTTTTCCATAAAAAATACAAAGAGATCATCGCTAATGCAATCATCACACGACCTAATACTATCGTTTCTGCAGAGCTTTGAATTAATGCGCCGAAGATCCCGGAAGCCCCAAAGAAAATCGCGGTACCATGAACCTTCAACAAGGCTATTGTCCTTTTATCCATTATCTAATTCTCTTATTCGAATCATTCTCTTCAGGCTTATGCTCAAATTCCGCATCGAAAGTGTTGCTATCTTGATGCGATTGTGAATAAAAATAAGCATTTGGTGATGAAGTAAAACGCATAAACACTTTATTTTTAAAGCTATTTATCACAAAAATTTGAATCAGTTTTCGGCTAAACGGCAACACGCATAAAATGGCTAATATATCACTTAAAAAGCCGGGAATAATCAGCAAAATACCTGACAAAATAAACATAACTGAGCGACCGACTGCATCAGTTGGTAGCTTCCCTTTACTGAGTTCTTGGCGAATAGCAAACAGCGTATAAGCCCCCCGCAGCCTCACAAACCATAACCCTATAAAAGAAATAGCGATAAGCAGCAAAATAGTCGGTAAAATCCCAATTGCTGAGCCAACATTGACCAGCAGAGACACTTCACAATAAATATAAAAGAAAATTCCAAAAAGAATAAATAAAACAGGCATTATATCCTCACATTTTTGATGCTGCTCTAGCAGTTAAATTATCCGCACCGCTTGACCTAAGCACGATATTATCTTCCGTGCGAATGCCGCCAAAGCGTTTAAATTCTTCGATTTTCTGCCAGTTAAAAACAGATGAAATAGGGCTATTCTTCCATGGATTAAGCAACATATCAATAAAGTAGAAACCGGGTTCAATCGTCAGTACCATATTTTCCTGCAAATCGCGGGTGCAGCGCAGACTTGGGTAAATCTCCGGAGGGGATTTCCGGCTCCCTCGAACATTTTGCTGAAAACCGCCAACATCATGAACTTGAATTCCCAATAAATGCCCTAAACCATGCGGGAAAAAGCTACGGCTAATGCCTTCTTCAAAAATCTGCTCGGCCGATAAATGGATAAATTGATGCTCTGCTAAGAGAGTAGAAATCCACTGCTGCATTTGAGTATGATAGTGCAGATAATTCACCCCTACAGCAAGCTCATCAATAATCTTGAGCTTCAAATCCTCCATTTTGGCAATTAATTCGGCAAATTCAGAATCAGGGTTATAGGCATAACTACGAGTAAGATCAGAAGCGTAACCGTTTACCGTAGTGCCCGCATCAATTAAAAAGCTATGGCGAGGGCTATTTGTATCAAAATCTAAATCGGTATAATGTAACACTGCACTATGTTGATTAATCGCCATAATATTGCCATAAGGCACATTCAGCTCCGATTGCTGCGTAGCTTTAAGATAGGCTAAATTGATTTCAAATTCGCTTTTGCCCGCAAAGAATGCCTCTTTTGCCGCTTGATGCCCTTTCAACGCAGAGAATTGAGCTTGATAAATACTCTGAACCTCAAACTCACTTTTAACCGAACGCTCAAAATTTAGGATATTCAACACCTTTTGCGGATTAATTTGATTAAAGCCCAAGCTTTCGGCTAAAGCAACATCCTCACCAATAAAGGCACAAGCGGTCGAATTTTGCATAAATTTTGCAATTTCACTTTCAGACTGCGTAATAATCCACTCAAATTCATTAGCAAAAAAATGATCTGTAGGCATTTTAGGCATTGATACCCAATAATCTTCAGAGGCATAAAAATAAATTTTTGGCTTATTTTTGCCATCTAAAAACAACCAACAATTTTCAGCTTGGGGATAAGGAAAAAAGTAATTAAAATAGGGGTTAATTTTGAAAGGTGCGTTTTGGTCGTCTAAAAATAAGGTTTTAGCCTTGCCCGCATAAATCCACAGACCATCTAAAAAAACCTTTTCAAGTAGTTCTTGAATAACCAACTGTAAACGCGCGATATGTTGAGAAAATAATATTTTCATAAGGAATATAATGACTGATTTAACTGTAAATAAAGAATTAAATACGTTGGGCTTACGCTGTCCGGAACCAGTAATGCTGACTAGAAAAACCATTCGTCATATGGAAAACGGCGAGATTTTACATATTATTGCCGATGATCCTGCTACCACTCGAGATATTCCCAGCTTCTGCGAATTTATGGATCACCAACTTATTAAAAAAGAGGTTGAGTCCTCTCCTTATCACTATTGGGTAAAAAAAGGATTAGAATAAGCGATCAAGCGGTCTTTTTTGCAAAATATTATGCAAAAAAGACCGCTTGTATGATTAATGACGAGTCGGTTCCTCATCAAAATCTTCATCATCTTCATCATCTTCATCAAAGAATTCGCCATCATCACCGTACTCATCTTCATCAGCGTTCGGATCTTCAAAGTAAGTGCCCCAGCCCTCATACTCTGCACCCGCTTTTTCAATTAATGGCAGTAATTCTTTTTGCTGAGCTGTAATTAGCTCTGCATTCAAATTAATTTCACTGACAATATCACAAACAAAAATGATTTTACCGTTTTCTTCTACCTCTTCCGCTTCGGAAATTTCATAACCTAATTTATAGGCATCTACGACTAATTTCTCTAATTTATCAAAATCACGGTGAGCAACATGGTGCTCAATAATATAAAGCGCATCCGGATCTGAACCATCTTTTAATAAATTTTCAATGATCTCATCTGTTTCTTGACGTAATGCAGCTAAATCAAACATCGCTATTTCTCCCTTATTCTGTTATAAAATTTTCTGCAAACCAACTATCTAGTTTGGCCGAAAGCTTATCAATACCGATTTTATTCAGTGCGGAATAGGCTTCCACTTGAATATCACCTTGGAAAGGTAAAATTGCTTCTCTTACCATTTTAACTTGTTTTGATCTTGCCGATTGACTTAACTTATCCGCTTTTGTTAAAAGCAACAACACTGGAAGTTCGGCTGATACAGCCCATTCTATCATCTGTTGATCCAGATCTTTTAACGGATGACGAATATCCATTAAAATCACCACACCACGTAGACATTCACGTTTTTGCAGATATTCTCCCAATGCTTTTTGCCATTGTATTTTCATCTGTTCAGGCACGGCTGCATAGCCATAACCCGGTAAATCAACCAACTTACAATTAGGCTCAACTTCAAATAAGTTAATTAATTGGGTGCGCCCAGGAGTTTTAGACGTTCGAGCCAAACTTTTTTGGCTAGTTAGGGCATTTAAAGCTGTTGATTTTCCCGCATTAGAACGCCCAGCAAAAGCAATCTCAACGCCTGTATCTTCCGGTAAATGGCGAATATCAGGTGCTGATGTTAAAAAGTGGGTTTTATGATAATTTAATTTCATTTTATTCTCTTAATTTAAAGGATAGGCCTCTCTCGCCATATTGATTTGGGTTAGGATCACCTGCAAATACTCCCCATTCTAAAAATAATATCATGCCAATAAAAGCAGGCATAACATTTCCTAATAGCATTTTCATCAGACCTTGTGAATAATCGGAAGCTATGTAACAAATAATAGGAACAAACACCATCAGTAAAGCCTTACCTGAGCGATTTCTATCATGCAAACGCTTAATAATTAACGCAGATAAACTAAAACAAGCAATCCAAAGCGGTAAAAAGCTAAAAAATAGTTGAGAAATAGGGTTAATCCAAAGCACAGAAATAAACAAAAAAATAAAGTTAATTATAAACCCTATCCAAAAACCCTGTCGGTTTAATCGACCACTAAAGCCAAAAAGTGCATCATACCAAATCATATTTTATCCTAGTGAAACATCCAATACCATCATTACAACAAAACCTAACATCAAGCTTAAGGTTGCAATATCTGTATTATTATGCGTTTGTGATTCAGGAATTAACTCCTCTACTACCACAAAAATCATTGCTCCTGCAGCAAAAGCTAAAGCATACGGCAAAATCGCAGTCATAG
Source organism: Mannheimia granulomatis (assembly GCF_013377255.1). Taxonomy (NCBI): domain Bacteria; kingdom Pseudomonadati; phylum Pseudomonadota; class Gammaproteobacteria; order Pasteurellales; family Pasteurellaceae; genus Mannheimia; species Mannheimia granulomatis. The sequence continues at coordinate 456,491 of NZ_CP016614.1, read as the reverse complement.
AGAGCACAAAAACTGCACCAATAACTGCAGCAATTGGTTCAACCACAGCTGACATTGCGCCATACCAAAATACTTTATTGCGACTATTGCCTTCCGCCCTAATTGGCAAAGCAAGAGAAGAACCTTCCGGAATATTCTGTAAACCAATACCGATTGCCAAGCCTATCGCTCCCATTACAGAAGCATCAATACCAGGTACTTGTGTCGCTAAAGCACCAAAAGTAACCCCAATAGCTAATCCTTCAGGAATATTATGAATTGTAATCGCTAAAAAAAGTAAGGCTGACTTTGATAAGCCTTTCTTAAGTTGATAAGCTCCCTCTGCTTCTTCAATTGGTTTACTTAAATGTAAATGCGGAACAATATAATCAATAGCTCGAATAAAAGCCCCTCCAGTAAGAAAGCCAATAGCTGCAGGCAACCATGCTAATGAACCATAATCCGCTTTTGCATACTCAAGTGAAGGAGCTAATAATGACCAGAATGAGGCTGCAACCATAACTCCGGCAGCAAAGCCCATCATACTATCTAATAATTTACGATTAACCGATTTAAAAAAATAGACAAAGGATGAGCCTAAAATTGTACATCCCCAAGTAAATAAACCTGCAATAAATGCCTGCCAAATTGGAGATAATGAGAGGAAATAATCAAACAAAGTAAAAATACCTACCTAAAATATCATTCCACTCAGTTTAACAAAATTTAATCCGCTTTTATACTTAGATTTCTTTCAGCTTCTTAAATAGCTCTCTACCCATCCCCCAAAACAAAAACCCCAAGCCTATCGCTAAGCTTGGGGTCGATTTTACTTATTTGCCTCTCGGCTGAATAATGCCCTGATGTTGCCCTACTCTCACATGCGGAATCCACACACTACCATCGGCGTCACTGCGTTTCACTTCTGAGTTCGGTATGGATTCAGGTGGCACCACAGCACTATCGACATCAGGAAAATCTTCGATGATTCAGACTTTCTTCGTCTTTACTTTTGTCTTTCTAAATTGTTTTGTTTGTTCTTTACTTTCTTCGGCTTTTGCCTTTAATTCGAAACAAGCTGTTTATTCTGAGTTGATTTGTTTAGTTTCTTTTGTTTAGTTTCTTCGCTTTCTGTCAAAAACACTTGAGCGTTGTATAGTTAAGCCTCTCGGGCAATTAGTATAGGTTAGCTCAACGGCTCACACCGCTTACACACCCTACCTATCTACGTCTTAGTCTTAAACAACCCTTACCAACTTATAGTCGGGGAGAACTCATCTCAAGGCAAGTTTCGTGCTTAGATGCTTTCAGCACTTATCTCTTCCGCACTTAGCTACCCGGCAATGCGTCTGGCGACACAACCGGAACACCAGGGGTGCGTCCACTCCGGTCCTCTCGTACTAGGAGCAGCCCCTCTCAATTCTCCAACGCCCACGGCAGATAGGGACCGAACTGTCTCACGACGTTCTAAACCCAGCTCGCGTACCACTTTAAATGGCGAACAGCCATACCCTTGGGACCTACTTCAGCCCCAGGATGTGATGAGCCGACATCGAGGTGCCAAACACCGCCGTCGATATGAACTCTTGGGCGGTATCAGCCTGTTATCCCCGGAGTACCTTTTATCCGTTGAGCGATGGCCCTTCCATTCAGAACCACCGGATCACTATGACCTGCTTTCGCACCTGCTCGACTTGTCTGTCTCGCAGTTAAGCTTGCTTATACCATTGCACTAACCTCACGATGTCCGACCGTGATTAGCAAACCTTCGTGCTCCTCCGTTACTCTTTGGGAGGAGACCGCCCCAGTCAAACTACCCACCAGACACTGTCCGAACACCCGATTAGGGCGCCTCGTTAGAACATCAAACGTTAAAGGGTGGTATTTCAAGGACGCCTCCACACAAACTAGCGTTCATGCTTCAAAGGCTCCCACCTATCCTACACATCAAAATTCAATGTTCAGTGTCAAGCTATAGTAAAGGTTCACGGGGTCTTTCCGTCTAGCCGCGGGTACACCGCATCTTCACGGCGATTTCAATTTCACTGAGTCTCGGGTGGAGACAGCCTGGCCATCATTATGCCATTCGTGCAGGTCGGAACTTACCCGACAAGGAATTTCGCTACCTTAGGACCGTTATAGTTACGGCCGCCGTTTACTGGGGCTTCGATCAGGAGCTTCTCTTTCGATAACACCATCAATTAACCTTCCAGCACCGGGCAGGCATCACACCCTATACGTCCACTTTCGTGTTTGCAGAGTGCTGTGTTTTTAATAAACAGTTGCAGCCAGCTGGTATCTTCGACCGGTTCAACCTTCGTGTGCAAGACACTACAATCTACGCCGGCGCACCTTCTCCCGAAGTTACGGTGCTATTTTGCCTAGTTCCTTCACCCGAGTTCTCTCAAGCGCCTGAGTATTCTCTACCTGACCACCTGTGTCGGTTTATAGTACGGTTTAGTGTAACCTGAAGCTTAGTGGCTTTTCCTGGAAGCGTGGTATCGGTTACTTCAGCTCCGTAGAGCCTCGTCATCACTTCTCGGCGTTAAAGAAGACCGGATTTGCCTAGTCTTCACACCTACCGGCTTAAACAGGGATTTCCAACACCCTGATAACCTAACCTTCTCCGTCCCCACATCGCAATTACACCAAGTACGGGAATATTAACCCGTTTCCCATCGACTACGCTTTTCAGCCTCGCCTTAGGGGCCGACTCACCCTGCCCCGATTAACGTTGGACAGGAACCCTTGGTCTTCCGGCGAACGAGTTTTTCACTCGTTTTATCGTTACTTATGTCAGCATTCGCACTTCTGATACGTCCAGCAAACCTCTCGATTCACCTTCTTCCGCTTACAGAACGCTCCCCTACCCAACAGTCTTTCGACTGATGCCGCAGCTTCGGTGCTATATTTTAGCCCCGTTACATCTTCCGCGCAGGCCGACTCGACTAGTGAGCTATTACGCTTTCTTTAAATGATGGCTGCTTCTAAGCCAACATCCTAGCTGTCTAAGCCTTCCCACTTCGTTTCCCACTTAATATAGACTTTGGGACCTTAGCTGGCGGTCTGGGTTGTTTCCCTCTCCACGATGGACGTTAGCACCCACCGTGTGTCTCCTGAGTATCACTCTTCGGTATTCGCAGTTTGCATCGGGTTGGTAATCCGGGATGGACCCCTAGCCGAAACAGTGCTCTACCCCCGAAGGTGTCCGCTCAAGGCTCTACCTAAATAGATTTCGGGGAGAACCAGCTATCTCCCGGTTTGATTGGCCTTTCACCCCCAGCCACAAGTCATCCGCTAATTTTTCAACATTAGTCGGTTCGGTCCTCCAATTAGTGTTACCCAATCTTCAACCTGCCCATGGCTAGATCACCGGGTTTCGGGTCTATACCTTGCAACTCAAACGCCCAGTTAAGACTCGGTTTCCCTTCGGCTCCCCTATTCGGTTAACCTCGCTACAAAATATAAGTCGCTGACCCATTATACAAAAGGTACGCAGTCACAAACTTACGCTTGCTCCCACTGCTTGTACGTACACGGTTTCAGGTTCTATTTCACTCCCCTCACCGGGGTTCTTTTCGCCTTTCCTTCACAGTACTGGTTCACTATCGGTCAATCAGGAGTATTTAGCCTTGGAGGATGGTCCCCCCTTCTTCAAACAGGATTTCTCGTGTCCCGCCCTACTTATCGTCAGCTTAGTACCACAATGTCATTTTCGAGTACGGGACTATCACCCTCTATGATTTGGCTTCCCAGCCAATTCCTCTAACAACTCTGCTATCACTGACAGGCTCCTTCGCGTTCGCTCGCCGCTACTAACGAAATCTCGGTTGATTTCTTTTCCTCGGGGTACTTAGATGTTTCAGTTCTCCCGGTTTGCTTCACACAGCTATGTATTCACTGGGTGATAGTAGATTCTTCATCTACTGGGTTTCCCCATTCGGATATCTTGGATTAAACGCTTCTTATCAACTCATCCAAGCTTTTCGCAGATTAGCACGTCCTTCTTCGCCTCTGATTGCCAAGGCATCCACCGTGTACGCTTAGTCACTTAACTATACAACCTCAAATGTTTTCATTTAAACAAATCAAATGAATTGATTTGAAGCGATATTATTCAACTAAACACTTGAGTGCTTTTGTTCACTCAAGATTTTTTAACTACTCAGACTTTCTTTCGAAAATCTCTCAGTTTTTCAGCTTGTTTCTCAATTTTTAAAGAACATAAGACAATGGCTTTCGCCTATCATCATACCTAAAATTGCAAATTCCTCGGTATTTTTAACCGCTTGCAACCTTAGGTATGATGATTGGTGGAGATAAGCGGGATCGAACCGCTGACCTCCTGCGTGCAAGGCAGGCGCTCTCCCAGCTGAGCTATATCCCCAATTTCATCTTCCGTTTTCTTCACTCATAGTCGCTTCGCTTTCGCTTGCCTTCTGAGTGGTGGGTCTGAGTGGACTTGAACCACCGACCTCACCCTTATCAGGGGTGCGCTCTAACCACCTGAGCTACAGACCCAACGGATGACCTTCGGTTTTGTCTTCTAATTTCATCTATCAAACAATCTGTGTGAACACTTGCTGTCGCTCTAGCTCCACCTCGCTCTCGCTTAGCTTCACCCTTGATTTTTGGTAAGGAGGTGATCCAACCGCAGGTTCCCCTACGGTTACCTTGTTACGACTTCACCCCAGTCATGAATCATACCGTGGTAAACGCCCTCCTTTCGGTTAAGCTATCTACTTCTGGTACAACCCACTCCCATGGTGTGACGGGCGGTGTGTACAAGGCCCGGGAACGTATTCACCGCAACATTCTGATTTGCGATTACTAGCGATTCCGACTTCATGGAGTCGAGTTGCAGACTCCAATCCGGACTTAGACGTACTTTCTGAGATTCGCTCACCATCGCTGGGTCGCCGCCCTCTGTATACGCCATTGTAGCACGTGTGTAGCCCTACTCGTAAGGGCCATGATGACTTGACGTCATCCCCACCTTCCTCCGGTTTATCACCGGCAGTCTCCTTTGAGTTCCCGACCGAATCGCTGGCAACAAAGGATAAGGGTTGCGCTCGTTGCGGGACTTAACCCAACATTTCACAACACGAGCTGACGACAGCCATGCAGCACCTGTCTCAGAGCTCCCGAAGGCACACTCGCATCTCTGCAAGCTTCTCTGGATGTCAAGAGTAGGTAAGGTTCTTCGCGTTGCATCGAATTAAACCACATGCTCCACCGCTTGTGCGGGCCCCCGTCAATTCATTTGAGTTTTAACCTTGCGGCCGTACTCCCCAGGCGGTCGATTTATCACGTTAGCTACGGGCACCAAGCTCAAAGCCCAATCCCCAAATCGACAGCGTTTACGGCGTGGACTACCAGGGTATCTAATCCTGTTTGCTCCCCACGCTTTCGCACATGAGCGTCAGTACATTCCCAAGGGGCTGCCTTCGCCTTCGGTATTCCTCCACATCTCTACGCATTTCACCGCTACACGTGGAATTCTACCCCTCCCTAAAGTACTCTAGACTCCCAGTCTGAAATGCAATTCCCAGGTTAAGCCCGGGGATTTCACACCTCACTTAAAAGTCCGCCTGCGTGCCCTTTACGCCCAGTTATTCCGATTAACGCTCGCACCCCCCGTATTACCGCGGCTGCTGGCACGGAGTTAGCCGGTGCTTCTTCTGTAGTTAACGTCAATTGATTGTTCTATTAAAACAATCACCTTCCTCGCTACCGAAAGAACTTTACAACCCGAAGGCCTTCTTCATTCACGCGGCATGGCTGCATCAGGGTTCCCCCCATTGTGCAATATTCCCCACTGCTGCCTCCCGTAGGAGTCTGGACCGTGTCTCAGTTCCAGTGTGGCTGGTCATCCTCTCAGACCAGCTAGAGATCGTGGGCTTGGTGAGCCTTTACCTCACCAACTACCTAATCCCACTTGGGCTCATCTTATGGCAGGTGGCCAATAGGTCCCACCCTTTAGTCCACAGACATTACGCGGTATTAGCTACCGTTTCCAGTAGTTATCCCCCTCCATAAGCCAGATTCCCAAGCATTACTCACCCGTCCGCCACTCGTCAGCATTAGTACAAGTACTAATCTGTTACCGTTCGACTTGCATGTGTTAAGCCTGCCGCCAGCGTTCAATCTGAGCCATGATCAAACTCTTCAATTCAAAAAGTTTAATCGCTCAATATGTACTGACATAAAAATCACACTTTAATAAGTCAACTTATAAGTAAACTTAAAAAAGTTTAAATGAATTTCTAGTTAAGCACCTATTAAGACTTCAAAATTAAAAAATATTTCTAAAATCAAGTCAATCAACAAGTGCCCACACAGATTGTCTGATAAATTTTTAAAGAACAAAATAAAACGACGCACTGCAATCTAAACAAACCGTTCACAACAGCGCGTCGTTGTGTGGTGCGTATTATAGGGAAAAATAAAATGAACGCAAGCAAAAATTGTAAAAAAATTGAAAAATATTACCGCTTGGTGATCTTTTCAACAAAACGGCGATCTAATTAGCAAAATATTTTCATTTATTCATCAGTTAGAAGTATAAAGAAAAACTTCTATCTGGATTTATTGAGTTATTTTATAAAAATGTGATCTATATCACAAAATTATTTACTCTTTTGAAGTAGTTACTGCTATTATTCGAAAATTCAATTTAGTTATTAACTTCAGATAAGGAATGAACATGAGTCAATTAGATGAATTACGTAAAGTTACTGTTGTTGTTGCAGATACAGGCGATATTGAGGCAATGAAGCTTTATAAACCGGAAGATGCAACGACTAATCCTTCTTTAATTCTTAGTGCATCAGCACTACCGCAATACGCTCCATTAATTGAGGATGCAGTAGCCTACGCAAAAGCACAAAGTGGTGATAAAGCACAGCAATTAGTTGATGCAGAAGATAAATTAGCAGTAAACATTGGTTTAGAAATTTTAAAACTGGTACCTGGACGTATTTCTACCGAAGTTGATGCTCGTTTTTCTTACGATACTGAGAAAACGATCGCTAAAGCACGTAAATTGATCGCTTTATATAATGCAGCGGGCATTAGCAATGATCGCATCCTAATTAAGATTGCCTCAACATGGCAAGGTATCCGTGCTGCGGAAGTATTAGAAAAAGAAGGGATTAACTGTAACCTAACATTGTTATTCTCTCAAGCTCAAGCTCGTGCTTGTGCGGAAGCAGGCGTTTATTTAATTTCCCCATTTGTAGGACGTATTTTAGACTGGTACAAAGCTAATGAAGGTAAAGAATACGCGCCAGCAGAAGATCCTGGGGTAATTTCTGTGACTAATATTTATAACTACTACAAACAACATGGTTATAAAACCATTGTAATGGGTGCAAGTTTCCGTAATGTAGGTGAGATTGTTGAATTAGCCGGTTGTGACCGTTTAACTATTGCTCCGCCATTATTAAAAGCATTACAAGAAAGCAATGAAACTTTCGTGCGTAAATTAGAATATAAAGGTGAAGTGAAAGCTCGCCCAGAGCCGATGACTGAAGCAGAATTCTATTGGGAGCACAATCAAGATCCAATGGCTGTTGAAAAATTAGCGGAAGGTATCCGCAAATTTGCAATTGACCAAGAAAAATTAGAAGCAATGCTTTCTGAAAAACTCTAATTTTTTCAAGATATTAAATACAAAACCCACTTTATAAACAAACTAAAGTGGGTTTTGTTTAGGCACTAAAATTATTTAGCTACAGGTTCTAAGGTTAAAGTAAGATCTTCCTCAATCACTTTAAACAGCAAATCAATATTCGGGTGCTTTCCAAGGTTATTTTTCGCATCTTCTACATGTTCAGCAAACCATTCTATGCCTTGTTTAGCTGCACAAGCGGTTAATTTTCCTTCAAATTTTGCAAATAATGCATTGTAAAGTTTAAGAGAACCTAATTTCCCTTCAATCGCCGGAATGTTGTGAATCACTTCACCTTTCTCGTTAATTACGTTTAAACCTGCAAGATGGTCGATAGCCGGAAAAGTAGCTAAATAGTCTTTAAATTGCATTGAATACTCCCTAGTAAAAATAAAGGCAGACACAAAGCCTGCCTTAATATTATACGATTTTGTAGTTAGAATTTGTAGCTTAAAGAACCACTAATTTTACGTTCTGCACCATAGTAACAGTAGTAATCACATCCTGCTACATAACGGCGATTACCCACGTTATCTACATTCACTTGAGCAATCCAGTTCGGCGTGATTGCATAACGAGCCATTAAATCAACTACAGTTGCTGATGGAACTCTTGCATGTGAATAATTGCTGTATAGTGATTTTGTCGCAACACTGTGTCCAATATAACGGATACCTGCTCCAAGCTTTAATCCATTTAACATGCCATTATTGAATGTATAAGAAGTTTTTGCTGATAATACATTGGTTGGAATATATTGGTTACGATATTTTGTACCTATTGCTAATCCTGTATTATAAGTATGATCTGTTGCCACCTTAGTTTCAGATTTAGTATAAGTATAAGCAAGTGTTGCATTCCAATTCTCAGTTAAGTTAGCATCTAACTGAACTTCTACGCCTTTACGGTAAATAGGATCACCACTTGATACTGTTACTCCACCATCTTTAGATTGTAATGCTCCTGTATCTTTCGCTCGGAAACCTGCTACAGAAATAGTGCCATCTAGCCAAGTTGGAACATATTTAACCCCTAATTCATATTGGCGAGTAATCTGTGGATCATATAATTTATTTACACCGCTCACACCTAAAGGCATATTGAATGATTCACTATAGCTAAAGTATGGATTGAAGCCTAGCGGTGCTTCATAGATAAAGGAACCTGAATAAGAGGTTACATTATATTTTGCATCTTCCGATAAATTAGCTTCTGATACATTGGAACGATCGTGGCGAATACCTAAACCTAAAATATATTTATCAGCTAAGCGAGCATTATTTTGTAGATAGAAACCTAATTGACGACCTTTAAGTATATAGTGGTTAGTATCAAATTTCGTATCTTGAGCCTGTCCCCACCCTATTTGTGGATTGTAAATATTCGTTGGCGAAGTCGCATAAGCATTACCATAGAGAGAAGCAGTTGAGCCGTATATCCATCCATCAGGTGAATACATTGTATCCACTCGATTATGACGATAATCCACGCCAACTACCAACGTATTTTTCAGCCAATCATTGCTATAATCCCAACTTAGATGATTATCTAGTGTGTGCGAAATCGCTTTACCGTTATTATATACAACTCCACGCTCTACATTACCATTCGCATCAACAGAACTGAAAGGATAAGAACCTCGATGGAAGTTCTGAGCGTGTTGATATCTATAGCTCGAATTTAAACGTAAGCCATTATCAAAGTTATGACTTAGCTCATATCCTATACTATATTGACGGTTAGTTTCTGTGTCATTTACTGGGTCACCTAAATTTGTTGAGCGATCAATATAGCCATTTGCCGTAGGCACTAACGTTCCGTAGGCTGGATAAAAATTACTACTTGGCGTGCCGTGATCTCGTTGATAGCTTGTTAATAATGTAAAACGGGTTTTATCACTGATATCCCATTCAATCGTTGGAGCGACATATAATGTTTGGTTATCTGTTAAATACCAATCTCCATCACGCCCTAAATAGCTTGCAACTAAACGATAGCGTAAGCTTTCATCATTTAAAATTTTACCTGTATAGTCTGCTGCAAAACCGTATTGATTATGGCTACCAAAAGTTGTTTTAAATTCACCCTGTCCAATTTTTTCACGGTGTGCTCGTTTAGTGACATAGTTAATTAAGCCACCACCATTAGCGGCACCAAAGGTCATTGAATCAGCCCCTTTTGTGATTTCAACAGCTTCTAAACCAAAACTATCTACATAAGGTGTAAAGAAACCATAGCTAAATGTTGGTAAGCCATTCACTGCTTGTGAAACTTCAGCACCACGCACACGGAACCAGTTTGTATTGGTATCATTACCAAATACTTGGTTTGCAAAGCCTGATTGATATTTTGCAATCTCATCAACTTTATCTACTTTCTGATCATCTAATTGCTCACGCGTCACTGCCACCGCAGACTTAGCTTGATGAAAAGGAACTTCGCCCATTTTATACATTGAGCCGGCAACCACTGAAACTTCATCTAGTTGGGCAACCTGTTCATTTGCAATAGCATTTTGTGCTATCGCAATCAGGACTGATTGCGAAATCGCTGTGTAGATAAATGTTTTTTTCATTTCAACTTCCTTAGGTTTATATTAATTGATATTAATTGAGTAAAAAACTGCGGCATTATAATGACGAATCCCACTTAAGTAAATGAAAAACAATCTCATTTACTTGCAATATTTATACTTTTCTGACCATGAATAAGAAATAAGTACCGCCAATCAAAGTGGCAACCAAGCCTGCCGGAATCTCATAAGGGAAAAGGATTTGTCTACCCAGCCAATCCGCCAATACCATAATCAATCCACCCAAAACGGAAGACATTAATATCTGTGCCCGTGCTTTCCTGATACCTAACAACCTTGCTATCTGCGGAACTAATAATCCGATAAAACTTAAAGGTCCTATTATCAAAGTAGCAAATGCAGTTAATAACGCACTAAATAAAATTAAAATCCAGCGGGCGTGATTAAGGTTTAAACCCAGTGCCTGTGCCATTGGGGCTTGTAGTGCCAACAATTCCAGCCAACGACAGAGCAACAAACTGATACCGAGCAAGGCAATACTGACCAATAAAAATGGCAAGGCAAATTCCGTACTTGCGTTTTGGGTAGAGCCAGATGTCCAAGCGATTAATTGATTAGCTCTTAAATCTCCACTTGCAATCACAATCCGTTGAAGGGTATCGAATAAAGCGGAAAGACTAATTCCGGTAAGCAGCACTTTTTCGGGCAGCATCCCACTTTTTTGGTTAATCATCACTAACAATAATAAAGTGAAAAATGCCCCTAATACGCCCGCAATCCAAAAATATTCCGTTTGTTGGGCAGAGAGCAAAAATAAAACAACCAAAACCCCCATTGAAGTACCAGCCGACACACCAAGCAATTCAGGGCTTGCCATTGGATTAAAGGTTAAACGCTGTAAAACTACGCCGGCAATTGCAAGCAAGATACCGGCAGCTAATGCCACCATCACACGTGGATAGCGAATCTCCAGCAAGCCTCTACCCCATACGTTACTTAACTCCAGTATTTCCATTCCCCCCTCGCCTTTGCCAATAAAGAGAGCTATAAAAATAGAAACTACAAACCCGCCTATCACCAAGCCAATAACAAGCGGTGAAATTTTACGTAAATTTTGCAAATATTGCTCTTGCACTCGCCCTGTGTGGGGTAAGGCTCTAAACATTAACCAGAGTAATAATGGCGTACCTAACAACGCAGTGACTGCCCCTGTGGGCAAGCTAATACCTTTGAAATAGGCTAACAATTGTAGGCACAAGTCAGTAACGGAAAGTAACAATGCACCAAGCATAAAAGCTACGATTAACTGCTCCTTCAAAGTTCTAACCCCAAACTGACGAACTATCGTGGCCGCTGCTAAGCCGACAAAACCTATCATTCCTACCGCCGCTACCACCGAGGCAATTAAAAAAGCAGCAACAAATACTCCCATTACACGTAATTTTCCTACCGGTACGCCGAGGCTTTGAGCATTGTTGTCGTTTAAAGATAAAATGGTTAAAGGACGGATCAGCATTGCAATAATCAGCAAGGCAGGGATGGATTGAGCCATTAGCCATAGGCTGTCCCGCCAACTCTCTTGCACTAATGAGCCGGCTCCCCATTGTGCTAATCCTCGAGCTTCTTCAGGATAAAACAACATCATCATTGCAGAAAATGAGCCAAAATAGAGATTCACGACCAAACCGGCTAAAATCAGTAAAAGTGAAGACATTGTTTTTCGTAACGCAAGGCTTAGCACCAGAATCAAACTTAGACCTGCCCCTAATACCGCCACCACACTTGAGCCGTATTCCAACCAATGAGGAGCAAAAATTGCGGTCAGAAATAATGCAAATTGAGAACCACTGCTGATACCAAGTGTGTTATCCGAGGCAAGCGGATTTGCCAGAACTTGCTGTAATAACAGGCTGGCAAAGCCTAAAATACCCCCTACCAGCAATGCCATCAAAATACGCGGTAAGGTGTAGCTTTGCACTAACAGCAATTCTAAATTATCGGTAGGTTGGAAAAGCGAGAAAAAGCCGATTTCGCTTGGTAACTGGGCTTTCAATAACCAAGTAAATAAGACAATAAAAACGACAAACAACATCGCCAATAGCGAGCTTCCGATATGTTTATTTACCAACTTTCACCTCCATTCGCTAAGCCGTTTGCTAAAACTTCAACAAAACGCAATGCGGACGGAATACCTCCGAAGGTCCACACTTCAGGTAGAATCAGCGGATCTTTCGCCATCGCTAATTTTTGCCAAATAATATTATATTTCAAGGCAGAAACAATATTTGGCGGATAAGGTTTAACAATCACAAACCGACTATTTTGCGCCAGCTTTGCCAGTTGGGTCACTTCAATCACCTCAAAGCCCCAGTTATTTTGTGAGCCGTTCCACGCATTGTCGAACCCTAAATGAGAAAGCACAGCGCCAAATAGGCTATTTGGGGCGTAAATTCGTAAATGACGGGTGTCGATAAACTGTACCAACAGGATTGGGCGGTCTGTATAAGGCTGAACAAGCGGTCGAATTTGCTCAATTTTTTGCAAATAGCCTTGATGAAGCTGCTTGAAGGCTTGCGGCTTGCCAATTAACTCCGCTACTTTTTCAGAGGCGGTAAGAATATTCTGCCACGCATCGCCCTCACGGTAAAAATCGACAATATCAATCTGCGGAGAAAATTGAGATAACAGCGGTGTGACTGAGGCGTAAAATCCGCTGTTGATAAAGTGTAACGGCTGAGCCTCAAGGCTATGAGAAAGCATCAGTAATTGTTCGGGGTTAGGTTGTAGGCGAATGCCTAGATCCTTCACCGATTCAGGCAAGGCTGGCTCTTTCACCCATTTTTTATAACTTTCCACATCACCCACTGCGACAGGCTTTTCACCCAAAGCGATCAGGGTTTCTGCCACCGTCCAATCCAAGGTGGCAATACCTTTTTGTGACTCACCGGCAAACAGTGAATTTGCAAAAAATAGGGAAAAAATAACCGCTTGTAGTGTTTTGATTAACCGCTTCATCAATAAAAACTCACCGGTCTATCAAGTTGAGGGTGTGTGATCACATTGAGATCAATATTATAAATTTCTTTTAGTTTGGCTTGATTGACGATCTCGTGAGCATTGCCTTGAGCGAGGAGCTTTCCGCTGTGTAAAGCAATGAGATGATCACAATAACGAGAAGCGAGATTGATATCATGGATCACAATGATAATGCCCAAATTCAGCTCGTGGGCCAGTTTTTGCACAAGTTGCATTACTTCCACTTGATGCGCAATATCGAGAGCCGCAAGCGGTTCATCCAGCAATAAAAATTGGCTTTGCTGAGCCAGCAACATCGCAAGCCAAATGCGGGAGCGTTCACCACCAGAAAGGGTATCTACAAGCTGATCAGCAAATTTTTCAGTGTGGGTAAGCGATAAAGCTCGTTCAATCGCAGCATTATCCTCTTTGGTATTACGCCCGAATAAACCGTTCCACGCATATCGACCCATTGCAATCAGCTCACGAGCAGTTAAGTTGGTCGCTTGCGGTAAATGCTGCGGTAAATAAGCAACCTGTTTGGCAAATTCTCGGCTTGTCCACTGACTAATCTCTTGGCAATTAAAGCTAATCTTGCCCGAAGAATAGGAGATTTGCTTTGCCAATAATTTAATCAATGTTGATTTTCCCGAGCCGTTATGTCCGATTAAGCCATAAACCTTGCCTTGCTCAAAAGTGAGCGAAATCGGGTGCAGCAAACGCTTATTGGGAATATCAAAAGTGGCATTTTCAACGCTAAACACGTTTTTTCCTTAAACGATAAAATAAACTGCAACATTCTAGTTAAAAACCATTAGCATTTAAATCCTTTTTTGCATAGCACCTAAACAAAAGGCTACACCTTGTGTAGCCTCCCGATTATTCTGTTTTTTAAATTACAAATGCCAACGAAGTTGTCCGTTAACAGCAGTAGCTTTTACATTAAATTGGTTATCAAAAACGGCTAAGTTAGCAATTTTGCCGGAAACCAGTGAGCCTAGAGTATCATCAACACCAATCGCTTTGGCTGGATAAAGCGTACTCATACGAATCGCCTCATTCAGACTGATGTCACAATGCAGCACCACGTTGCGGATAGATTCGATCATCGTGATCGCCGCACCACCTAAAGAGCCAAATTCATCATAACATTTACCGTCTTTAACAGCCACTTTCTTGCCGACAAAGATGAATGAGTCAATATCGCTACCGGCAGCGGCAACAGCATCGCTAACAATCACTAATTTATCGCCCTTAGCTTTTTTCGCAATGCGGATATTGCCCCATTCTACGTGTAAGCCATCGCAGATAATGCCTGTGTAAATATCACTATCCAGCACAGCCCCTACAACACCGCCTTCACGCCCGTTGCTCACCGGCGACATAGCATTATGCAAGTGTGTTGCAAAAGCCGCTCCTTCAGCAATTCGCTGTTTGGTTTGGGCGAAAGTTGCGTTGGAATGGCCGATCGAAACAATAATACCGGCATCGTTAAAACGTTTGATATGATCAGCTGTAGGGTTTTCGGCAGCAATGGTCACTTTGGTGATCACATCACCATTGGCACATAAGAAATCTAACATTTCCGGGCTGATTTCACGGATAAATTCCGGGCGATGAACACCTTTTTTTTCCACACTTAAATAAGGTCCTTCAAAATGAAGCCCTAGTGCTTGGTTTTTATGTTTGGCAAGATATTCACGCATCACCATAACCGCTTGTTTCATTCCCTCATCAGGCGAGGTAATAAAAGTCGGCAAATAGCTGGTAGTACCTGAACGCAAGTTAGTTTCTTGCATAATTTCAAGCGTACGCGTAGTGATCTCCTCGTTAAACATCACACCGCCACAACCATTGAGCTGCAAATCAATAAAACCTGCTGATAAATTTGCCCCTTTCAAATCCACTTTTTCAAGGGTTGGCGACAAATTTTCTTCCGGTACAATAGCGTCGATTTTATCGTCTTTCACCACTAATGCGTGCTGATACAACACGTCTTCGCCAGTGTAAATCACACAATTTGTTAAGGCATAATGGTTCATATTTTGTTCCTTTAGATTATAGCAAGCGGTCGTTTTTACAAATTTTTTTGCAAAAATAACCGCTTGTAATAAAGCACCTAACGCGCTACATTTTTCTCTAACTCTTTGAAATATTTCACTGTTTTTACTTTCAGCTCTTGAGTTGCCGGCTCATCACATACCACAATACCACGACGGTGTAGCTGTAAGCAACTGATTGTCCAAAGATGATTTACAGCACCTTCTACACAAGCTTGTAGCGCGAGAGCCTTATTATGGCCTGTAACTAAAATCATCACTTCTTCTGCATCTAATAAGGTGCCAACACCAACAGTTAACGCAAATTTCGGCACTTGGCTGACATCGTTATCAAAGAAACGAGAGTTCGCAATACGGGTATCTTCTGTTAAGGTTTTAATGCGGGTACGAGAAGAGAGCGAAGAGGCAGGCTCATTAAACGCAATATGCCCATCAACACCTACTCCGCCCATAAAGAGATGGATTTTACCGTAAGAGCGGATTTTCTCTTCGTAACGAGCGCATTCCGCGTCCACATCTTCTGCCATACCGTTTAGAATATTAATATTTTCAAGTGGCACATCAACGTGGTCGAAGAAATGCTTGAACATAAAACTGTGGTAGCTTTCAGGATGTTCCTTAGGTAAGCCAACATATTCATCCATATTAAAAGTCACCACATTTTTAAAACTGACTTCACCTGCTTGATAGAGTTTAATTAATTCTTTATAGGTTTTTTCAGGGGTTCCACCAGTTGGTAAGCCGAGTACAAAAGGTTTCTCTTTAGTCGGTTTGAAGGCATTAATACGATCTACAATATAACGAGCAGCCCAAACACTTACATCACGATCAGTCTCTAACGGAATTAAACGCATAACAGCTCCTTAAAAAATTCATTTTGAGAAAAAACACTTCATTTTTTCTTATTCTAATGAAATATAACTTCAAATTCTATTTTTTATGCTGTTTTTGTGATCTGGATCACAGAAAATTTAAGCGGTCTAATTTTCGTAAAATATTGCAAAAATCAAACCGCTTGTTATTTAAATAGACTGTGCTGATACCGCATTTGGGTAACCAAACTGTCGCCATGCTTCATATACCACCACAGCAACAGAATTGGATAAATTCATACTACGGCTGTCTTGGCACATCGGGATGCGGATTTTTTGCGACATCGGCATTTCTGCTAACAAGGGCTTAGGAATGCCTCGGCTTTCCGGTCCAAACATTAAAAAATCCCCCAGTTCATATTTCACATCACTGTGATTTTGCTCACCTCGCGTGGTTAAAGCAAACAAGCGTTTCGGTTTTGCTCGCTCTAAAAAATCCTCAAAATTTTTATATTTTTGAATATTGACAAATTCGTGATAATCCAAGCCTGAACGGCGGAGTTTTTTATCATCCCAAGCAAAGCCAAACGGCTCAATCATATGCAAACGGAAACCACAGTTGGCACACAGACGGATAATATTACCGCTGTTTTGTGGAATTTCCGGTTCGTATAAAACAATATCTAACATTTTAAATTTTTTGCCTTATAAATGTTTCACAATCCAACAATTATGAATCTGCGGATTACGTTCAAAATCAAGCGGGAGGGTTTTGTGAGAAATATTTTCCGCTTGCAAGCCTAAAGCTGCCAAGCCGTCAAAATCCATTTTAAAACCGCGTTTATTATTGGAAAAAACGATGGTGCCATCTGCAGTTAAAATGCGTTTAAGCTGTTTCATTAGCTCAATATGATCCCGCTGAACATCCCAACTGTTTTCCATTCGTTTTGAGTTCGAGAATGTCGGTGGATCGACAAAAATCAACTCAAAACGCTCGCGACATTCCGCCAACCATTGTAAACAATCCGCTTGGAATAAACGGTTGTTTCGTAGCGATAGCTTGTTCAACTCCAAATTCTGTTCCGCCCAATTCAAATAAGTGTTGGACATATCCACCGTGGTGGTCGATTTCGCCCCATTCAATGCCGCGTGGACGGTTGCCGAGCCTGTATAAGCAAAGAGGTTGAGAAACGTTTTGCCTTTCGCCATTTCGCCCACCATTTTGCGGGTTAAGCGGTGGTCTAAGAATAAACCGGTATCCAAATAATCAGTTAAATTCACCCAAAGCTTCGCCCCGTATTCGTTTACGTAGAAGTAATCACCTTTATTTGCTAACTTCTCGTATTGGTTCGTGCCTTTTTGCTTTTGGCGAACTTTTAGCACTAATTTATTCGTTTCCACGCCAGTTACATAAAGCGTGGCGGAAACCGCATCCAGCAAACGTTGACGGGCTTTTTGCTCATCAATGCTTTTTGGTGCTTGGTATTCTTGCACCACAATATGATCGCCATATCTGTCTACCGCCAAGTTATATTCCGGCAAGTCCGCATCGTATAAGCGGTAGGCATCAATGCCCTGCTGCTTCGCCCATTTTTCCATTTTTTTGATATTTTTCGCTAGGCGATTGGCGAAGTCTGGAGCAACTTGAGCGTTTTGCTCAAATTGTAAATTTTCAGATAAATCTGACCGCTTGTTATTTTCGCTAATCAAATAATTTTTTTGCACACAATCTAACGGGCCGTTTTTGGCTTTAAATTGTCGTGCCGAACGTAAACGCAAGCAGTTTAGCAACTCCGGCTCCCCACTAAAAATCGAGGCATTCCAGCCGGCAAATTGCTGTTTTAAGCGTTGCCCGAACACCGAATAAAGAGCGATTAACGCCGGCGTAGTACCTAAACGCTCACCGTATGGAGGGTTACAAATTACCGTGCCGATTTGTTCGGGAATCGGATTTTTCAATGCAGCGACATCGCCTTGCTGCCATTGGATTAAATGATCCACTCCGACATTTTTGGCGTTTTGTTTGGCTTTGGCAAGAACGCGATGGTCGAGATCAAAACCGAAGAAAAGCGGTTGTATTTTACTCGATACGCTCTCTCCTTCGGAGCCATTGGCAAAGCCAACGTTCAAACACAAGTGTTTGTCATCATTTTTTTGCGAAAATGCTTCCTCTAAAACTTCACGCCACAGTTCCACATCATGCCCTTTCCAAGCATTAAATCCCCAATATTTACGGTGAAGTTGCGGGGCAATATTCGCCGCCATTTGGGCTGCTTCAATTAAAAGTGTACCGGAGCCACACATCGGATCCACCAATGGTGTGCCTTTTTGCCAGCCGGAACGTAAAATAATCGCCGCGGCTAAGGTTTCACGCAGCGGAGCTTTACCGGTGTCTTCGCGGTAGCCACGGATATGCAAAGCATCACCGCTCAGATCTAGCGAAACCACCAAATTTTCACGATCTAAATAGACGTGAATCCGCACATCAGGATTATCTTTATCTACTGTTGGACGGACAAAACCTTTACGCACAAAATAATCCACAATACCATCTTTTACCCGCATTGCGCCAAATTGGGTGTTGCGAATTTCTCGGTTCGTACCGTTGAAATCAATGTAGAAAGTATCGCGTGGATCAAATAATTCCTCCCAATTAAAGGCAATAATCGAGGCGTATAAATCGCTGTCGCTGAAAATTTTGGTGCTGATTAAAGGCAATAAAATACGGGATGCCAAACGGCTGTGTAATAACGCTTGATATACCCCTTTTTGGCTTGTAGTAAAATGCACGCCGCCTTGGGAGACTTTGCATTCTGCCCCGCAGATCTGCTCAAGTTCGGTTTTAAGTATTTCTTCAAAACCTCGAGCGGCGGTGGCGAAATAAGTAGTTTGATTTATCATTATCTTTTGCTCATATAAAATTTTGCCTCATTATAGCCCAACAAGCGGTCTTTTTCTTGCAAAGATTTGCAATTTCTTTTGTTATAAAAATTAGCCCAGATCAAAAAACAACCATTTATTAAAAAGCACAACTTGCTATTTTTAGGCAATGATAGCAAAATTAATCGCTTAACAGAGGAAGAAGAAAGGAGAAATGAATGGCTGCTCCAACTAGCATTTTATTGATTGACGACCACCCTCTAATGCGTCAGGGCATGCGTCAATTATTGGAATTAGATTATCAATTTACCGTAGTCGGTGAAGCTAGCAACGGCACAGATGGAATTGAACTGGCTCTACGACTTGAGCCGGATGTCATTATTTTAGATTTAAATATGAAAGGCATTTCAGGTCTGGACACATTACGTTCACTACGAGCTAAAGGCGTAGATGCCCGTATTATTGTGCTTACTGTTTCAGATGAACAGTCTGATATTTTTGCCTTAATGGATGCCGGCGTGGATGGCTATTTATTAAAAGATACCGATACTCCGGAGTTGCTGGATAATATCCGCAGAGCCGCCAGCGGGGAAATGGTATTAAGCGAAACGGTTCGCCAACATTTGCTAAACCGCCAGCCGGAAAACGATCCGCTCAGCAGTTTAACCGATCGTGAACTTGACGTGTTGCAATGGATCGCAACCGGAATGTCAAACAAACAAATCGCCGCCCAACTTTTCATTTCTGAAGAAACAGTAAAAGTGCATATTCGCAACTTACTGCGTAAGCTGAATGTTCACTCTCGGGTCGCAGCAACAGTGCTTTATTTAGAACAGCAAAAAGGCTAATCAACAAACTTGGAAATGCTGAATAACTTAACATTATTCAGCATTTTTTGTTTATGTGTCGGATAGAGTTTCGTAGCACCAATTCAGGCTCTAACATAATGGTTTGAAATTCTGTCGATTCTGAACGGATGCGTTTGAGCAAAGTTTCAACTGCAAGCTTACCTAATTCAGACTTAGGTTGGCTAATAGTCGAAAGCGGTGGTGAAAGATATTTTGCCAGCTCAATATCATCATAGCCGATAATGGAAATATCATGCGGAATACTCAGCCCTGCTTGCCAAATGGCTTGGTAAGCTCCCACGGCAATGGTGTCGCTTGAAGCAAATACTGCTGTCGGGTGTTCTTCTTGAGCGAGTAAACTATTCATTCCTAAAATCCCACCTTCAAAATCAAAGTGGCTTTCCACAATCCAATGTGGATTAATGGTAATATTCGCCTCAGTTAAGGCTTGCTTGTAGCCCTCTAAACGGTTCTGAGCAAGAGATTTGGTTAAATTTCCGGTAATAATGCCGATTTTCTGATGTCCTGCATCAATCAATGCTTTTGTTGCAAGATAACCACCAAATGCGGAATTTTCAAAAATTTTATCTGCATTTAGCTCGGTAAACCACCAGTCCACCACCACAAGTGGTAAGGGAATATTCAAATTACTGGAAGCACTAAATCTTGCATCACCACACATTAAGAGTAAGCCATCGACTTTCCGCTGAATTAACATCTGTAAATGATGTTGCAAACGCTCAGAATCACCATTAGTGGTAGCAATAATCAAATTGTAATGATGTTGTTGGCAGTAAAGCTCAACGCCAGCCATGACTTCCGCAAAAAACGGGTTGCTGGTTGCGGTGACCAACATTCCGATGGTTTTGGTTTCATTGACTTTTAAACTTCTCGCCAATGCAGAGGGCGTGTAGTTAAGCTCTTTGACCACACGCAGAACTTTCTCGCGAATTTCCTCACTCACAAAACGACTGTTATTGATAACATGGGAAACCGTTGAAGTGGACACTCTAGCCAAGCGAGCAATGTCTTTCATTGTTGCCATTTGCAAAATTCCTTAGAAAAACGACCGCTTGTTAGTGCTGTTCACTTAAAAAATCGAAGACTTCTTGACGAGTAGGAATAGATGACTGTGCCCCTTTGCGGGTAACGCTAATCGCGGCAGCCGCGTGAGCAAAACGAATGGCTTCAGCTAATGATTTTTCTTCCAACATTGTAGTAACTAATGCACCGTTAAAGGTATCACCGGCGGCAGTAGTATCTACCGCTTGAACGCGAAAGCCCGGCACAATGCTGCCTTCACCCTTTTCACTGATAAATACACCTTTTGAGCCTAAAGTGATTAAGACTTTTTCAATCCCATTTTGGTGGAAAATAGCCGCAGCTTGGCTTGCCGTTTGCTCATCGACCACTTTGATGCCAGTTAGGATTTCCGCCTCGGTTTCATTCGGGGTAATCATATCTAACAGGCTTAATAACTCTGTGGGTAAAGTTCTTGCCGGTGCAGGATTTAATACGACTTTAGTGCTATTTTCTTTGGCGATTTTTGCCGCTTGAATAATTGCCGGTAGCGGGGTTTCTAACTGCATTAATAAACAATCGGCTTGGCGAATTTCGGTTTGATATTCCTCAACTACAGATTCATCTAAATGCCCGTTTGCCCCTGCTGAAATCACAATACTATTTTCGCCTGATTCAGCTACTTGAATCATTGCAATGCCTGTCATTGCATTTAAAATGGTTTTAATCGACTGCGTATTGATACCATCTTGCTCAAAAGCAGTTTTCATTGCTCGTCCAATATCATCATCGCCAATACAACTAATAAAAGAAACCTTCACCTCACACTTTTCGCCCAGCCGAGCCGCCGCCACCGCCTGATTCGCCCCTTTACCGCCATAAGCAATATGATAGCCACTGCCGGTTAAAGTTTCCCCGGGTTTAGCAAAATAGGGAACAGAAATAACGTGATCAGCATTAATGCTGCCGAGAACGGTTAGGGTTTTCATATTAAGTCCTTATTTCTATTATAAAGGAAGGTTTGCTCCTCCCGATAACGGATAAAATAGCGGGCAGGTTAAAACCTGCCCCGACAAATATTATTTTGAAATGACTTTTAAATCTACAGGAATTTTCGCTTTAACTTTTTCGCCTTTTAGCACTTTATCGGCAGTTTCAACTCCTAAAGAACCAATCAACTCAGGCTGTTGAGCAATAGTTGCCGCTAATTTACCACCTTCTACTGCTTTTACACCATCATCTGTACCATCAAAGCCAACAATTAACACTTTCTTATTTGCCGCACTAACTGCACGTAAAGCACCTAAAGCCATCTCATCGTTTTGAGCAAAAATGGCTTGTACATCGCCTTTGCTGGCTAATAAGTTTTCGGTTACGTTTAAGCCTTTAGTACGGTCAAAGTCTGCCGGCTGGCTTGCTAGAATATTAAATTTGTGTGCTTCTACTGCTTGTTTAAAGCCTTCACCACGCTCACGAGCAGCAGAGGTACCGGCAATCCCTTCTAATTGGATAACTTTAGCACCATCACCTAATTTTTGTGCAATAAAATCACCTGCCATTTTTCCACCTGCAACATTGTCTGAAGCAATATGGCTTACCACATCACCTTTTATTGCACCGCGATCTAATGTAATGACCGGAATTTTATTACTATTTGCAATTGCTACCGCATTTCCGACCGCTTCCGAATCAGTTGGGTTTATTAAAAGCACTTTTGCCCCACGCACGGTTAAATCTTCCACGTTGGAAAGCTCTTTGGCCGGGTCATTTTGTGAATCAAGCACAACTAATTTGTAACCTAGTTCATCCGCTTTTTTCTGAGCACCATCTTTGAGGCTCACAAAGAATGGGTTATCTAAGGTTGATACCGCAAGTGCAATAGTCTCTTTTGCAGTTGCAGTACCTGCAACGGCAAAACTAAGCATAATTGCTGATGCTAAAGTGGTTAATTTTTTCATAGAACTCTCCTTAAAGATGATTATACTTTTTTAGTACCTAGATAATTATCAGCTAATACCGCAACAAGAATAACCAATGCTTTAGCGATCATCTGATAATATGAAGAAATATCCAATAAATTGAGTGCGTTATTTAAGAACCCGATAATTAATGCACCGACTAATGTTCCCATTACACGGCCTTTTCCGCCCATTAGGCTTGTTCCACCTACCACAACGGCTGCAATCGCATCTAATTCATAAGAAACCCCTGCGGTTGGCTGTGCCGAAGAAAGGCGAGAAGTCACAATAAGCCCAGCAAGAGCAGATAAAAAACCACTTATCGCAAAAACAAAGATCTTAATCTTATTAACATTAATGCCTGAAAGCTGAGTTGCAGCCTCATTACCACCTAACGCATAAATATAGCGGCCAATCGGGGTATGTTTTAAAATATACCAAGCCACAGCAAAAACTACCGCCATTATCCAAATTGGCACAGGAATCCCAAATAAATAGCCTGTACCAATAGCAGCAAATAGATCCGCTTGATCAGAGAAACCTGTACTGATTGGTCTGCCGTCTGTATAAACCATTGTGATACCACGAAGTAAAGTCATCGTCACTAAGGTTGCAATAAAAGCCTGCACTTTACCTTTTGCTACAATGACGCCACTAATACCGCCAAAAGCTGTTCCTAGTAATAATACGAGCGGAATTACCAGAAAAATAGGGATTTCAGAGCCCACTAATGAGGCTGCAACCGCACCAGTTAATGCCAGTACAGAACCAACAGATAAATCAATCCCCGCAATTAAAATCACAAAAGTCATTCCTACCGCAATAATGGCGTTTACCGAGGTTTGGCGTAGAATATTTGAAATATTATCCACACTGAAAAAATCAGGATTAATCGTTGATACAATCAAAATCAGCACAAATAACGCCACAAAGGAACGTTGCTCAATTAAAAATTTACCCAATCGAAATTCTTTTTTTTGCGTAGTCATAAAAACACCTTAATTTTAAATCGCAGTTTTGCCAATAGCTGCGGAGAGTAATTTTTCTTGTGTTGCCTCAGCTCGAGAAAATTCTGCACTAATTTTGCCCTCGTGCATCACCAGAATGCGATCACTCATTCCCAACACTTCTGGCATATCTGATGACACCATTAAAATACTCAATCCGTCTTTTTTAAATTCATTGATTAATTGATAAATCTCTTTTTTCGCCCCTACATCTACACCACGAGTCGGCTCGTCTAAAATCAAGATATTCGGACGTGTCATTAACCCTTTTGCAATCGCAACTTTTTGTTGATTGCCACCGGAAAGCAAGCCAATTGGCTGTTCACGGCTTGGGGTTTTGATATTAAACATCGTAATAAAATCATCTACCGCTAATCTTTCTGCATCATGGCGAATCGAACCAGCTTTCGAGAAATGATCTAATGAAGTTAAAGACATATTCTCTTTAACAGACATCCCTAAAATCAGCCCATCGCCTTTACGATCTTCTGATACATAAACAATGCCGTTATTTAAACCGTCTTGCGGGCAACTATTTGAAATCACTTTACCTTTTAACTCAATGGTTCCCACCGTTTTTGGCAATGCCCCATAAAGCACTTTCATTAATTCAGTCCGCCCTGCCCCCATTAAGCCGGAGATACCAACAATTTCACCTTTATGCAGTTGGAAAGAGACATTATTCACGCCACTGCCACTTAAATTTTTCACTTCTAGCAGTAGCTCACCACGCTCTTGCTCTAAATGGGGATACTGCTCTTCCAAACGGCGGCCAACCATCATTTCAATCAGCTGATCTTCATCAATATCCGCCACCACTTTCTCACCAATAAATTGCCCGTCTCTCAGCACGGTCACATCATCGCAAATCTCAAAAATCTCTTTTAAGCGGTGAGAAATATACACAATGCCACGGTTTTCTGTTTTTAGTTCACGAATCACCTTAAATAACGCTTCTGTTTCAGTATCGGTTAGAGCGTCTGTCGGCTCATCCATAATGATGACTTTAGATTCAAAACTCAGGGCTTTGGCAATTTCAACCATCTGTTGCTCGCCAATAGAAAGCTCCGAACAAAGTTGGTGGCTACTATGTTTTACCCCTAAACGAGCCAATAATTTATCAGCCTCTGCATACATTTTTTTCCAATCCACTGCTCCCCAAGCCGTTCTAAATTCACGCCCTAAGAAAATATTTTCTGCAATAGTTAAATTGCCGACTAAGTTGAGTTCTTGGTGAATAATACTAATGCCGGCTTCTTGAGAATGTTTAGGGCCTTTAAAAGTAATATCTTTCCCTAAATAGCAAATTGAGCCGGCATCTTTGCTATAAATGCCGGTTAAGACTTTCATTAAGGTCGATTTACCGGCCCCATTTTCGCCCATTAATGCCATTACTCTGCCTGCATAGACAGAAAGACAGGCATTATTCAAAGCCTTCACCCCCGGGAAAGATTTATCTATCCCATTCATATTCAACAAGGTTTCCATCATTCCACCTTAAAACGGTACACCCGAATATAAAATGATGTTCGCATAAGGAGAACATTCACCGCTACGCACAATTGCTTTGCTACCTTGTGTATACTCTTTAAATATTTCGTGGTTTACATAATCAATTTGAATCTGATTTTTCTGTGCTTGTTCCAATTTTTGTAAACGCTCCAAAAGAGTAGATAAAATATCCGGATTTTTCTGTTTAATTTCTTCTGCCAATAGCACTTTTTCAATAAACATTTCACTTACAACCACATCAAAAGTCTGCAAAAAACTTGGTACTCCTTCAGTTAATGCAAGGTCGATCCGCTCTACCGATTGTGGAATCGGCAAACCTGCATCACAAACTACCAGACTATCTGTATGTCCGAGTGTTGCAATACAATGTGAAAGTTGTGCATTAAGATTTACCGTCTTTTTCATCTAATTTCTCCTTTTACGCTCCATTATCTGGTTAAATTAATAATCGAAACGTTTCGATAAAAGCATAAGAAATTTTTCCTCAACAATAAACCACCAAATATCAAAAATGTGAAGTAGTTCAAATTTTTTTGTTTTATAATAAGCAGCATTAAGTGACAAGCGGTCGATTTTGTAAATTTTTTTGCACAAACGCTTGCGTTTGAACATCGGCTTTTGCCGATGGCACGAAGTGCGAGCGAAGCGAGTAAATCCTACCGCTTGTTTAATTTTTTCATCTTTATTCAAGCGAAATATGGCGTTATTAATTACTCACAAGTGTACAAACTGTGATATGTGTTTGCCGGAGTGCCCAAATGAGGCGATTTCGGTAGGGAATGATATTTATATTATCGATCCTGTTTTGTGCACAGAGTGTGTAGGACATTATGAAAAACCAACTTGTCAGAAGGTTTGTCCTATCACTAATTGTATTGTAAAAGATCCCGATAATGAGGAAACTGAAGAACAACTTTGGGAACGTTTTGTGCTGATTCAACATCCAGACAAAATATAAAAAACGGTCATATTTCAAAATATGACCGTTTGTTTTTCTACTCTTCTTCCAAGCTATAAGGCAGTTCGACAATTTTCAAATTTACCCCATTGACTCGGAATTGGGTTTCCGTTTCTACCTCTTTATTTAACACAACTTGCACCCAAAGGGTATTTTTATGAGTCGCACAAGCTAAAATTGTGCCTGTTGCCCGCCAATTTTCGCCTAGTTGCATTTCTACCGCAGAGGCTGGCTCAGGGAGTGAAATTTCGCCTTCATATTGCCCCGCAAGGGTAAACAACGCTCGCTTATTTGCCCCACGGTATTTTGCACGAGCCACCGTTTCTTGCCCGATATAGCAGCCTTTGGTGAATGAAATCGCGGCTTCAATCTGTTGTAAATTCGCCGCTTGTGGAATCAATTCAAATTGATTTTCCTTCACTAACACAGGAATGCCGTCTTGAATGTCCATTAACGTCCAAAGGCTTTCATCAGCATTAGTTTCGAGAGTTTCACCCCAAACGAAGGCTCTTTTTTGTCCTTCACTTATGGTTAAAGCGGTTAAAATTTCACTTAATTTTGCAACTTGCTCAGCAGCTACGCCATAAATTGGGGTATCTAATTCACTAAAAGTGATTTTTGAAAACACCGCATATTTTTTAAGTTGCGTTAAGGCTTCCGGCAAAAGGCTTTGGTGAATCACCGCAATAAATTTTTCTTGTTCCGCACGGTATAAGCGGAAAAGTGAACTCATTTTACCTTTCGGATCGCAATGGCTGGTTAAGGTGTGATCGCCCACCGCCAGTTTGGTTACATCGCAGGTCAATTGCCCTTGTAGGTATTTCTCAGCATCAGCCCCCGCCATTTCAATTAAGCGATACTGAGCAAGCAGCACGCAGAGCTTTGGATAAGACTCAATAATTTGGTTGCATTCACATTTCATAGTTTATTCCTACTCTAAATTCTGAATTTGCTCACGCATTTGCTCAATTAACACTTTAAGCTCCACCGCAGAATTGGTCACTTCCGCATTAATGGATTTCGAGGCAAGCGTGTTAGATTCACGGTTCAGCTCTTGCATCATAAAATCTAATTTCCGCCCAACTGCTCCACCTTTTTTCAATATATTGCCAGTTTCTTTCACGTGCAGTTGCAAGCGGTCTAGTTCTTCCGCCACATCAACACGTTGGGCTAATAACACCATTTCTTGCTCTAAACGTTGCGGGTCGAGTTGTAAATTCAGTTCATCAAAACGTTGTTGTAAGCGTTCTTTCTGCCATTGCAGAATTTCAGGCATTAACGATTGGACTTTCGCTGCCTCCACCGAAATAGCATCTAAACGTTGCTGAATCAGGTTTTGCACGTTCTCGCCTTCTCTGGCACGCATCGCAATAAAATCCGCTAAAATTTGCTCAAAGCCGGCTAATAAATCTTGAGCGATTTGGTCTAAATCTTGGCTCTCATTATCCACTACTCCCGGAAAACGTAGCACATCCACTAGGTTGATTTCACCTTCGTTAGCGGTTTCTTTAATCCATTTTAGTGATTGAATTACCTGCTCAGCATAGCCTTTATTTAACACAATTTCGCTGTTTTGAGTTTTGCTTAAATCAATGCGTAAACTACATTCTACTTTGCCACGGGTTAGCGTTGCACGCAGACGTTCACGCAAAGTCATTTCCAAATTACGAAACTGTTCCGGCAGGCGGAAATAGGTTTCTAAAAAACGTTGGTTTACCGAGCGAATTTCCCATACCGCATTTCCCCATTCTTTTTTCAATTCCAAATGGGAAAAAGCTGTCATACTATAAATCATTGTTATTCCTTGTATTTTTATATTATTGGGTGGAAAATATTCCGCCCCTATGAATCTTGCTAAAGAAAAACCACATTCTACTGTTTTCTTTGCTAAAATGGTAAAAATTTTAAAGAAAAGGAAAAGAAAATGCGTCCAAATAATCGAGAAATTAATCAAGTCAGACAAGTTAAAATTACCCGTAACTACACCCGTTATGCTGAAGGTTCAGTGTTAATTGAATTTGGCGATACTAAAGTCTTATGTAATGCCACGGTGGAAGAAACCGTACCACGTTTTCTCAAAGGCCAGCAACAAGGCTGGGTAACCGCAGAATATGGTATGCTGCCACGTGCCACCCACTCCCGTACCCAACGTGAGGCGGCAAAAGGCAAACAAGGCGGTCGTACGATGGAAATTCAACGCCTGATTGCCCGTTCTTTACGTGCAGTAGTTGATCTCAAAGCCTTAGGCGAACGCACTATTACCGTCGATTGTGATGTTATCCAAGCAGACGGTGGCACCCGTACAGCTTCCATTACCGGAGCCTGTGTCGCTCTACACGACGCAATGAATAAATTAGTGGCTGATGGCACACTTAAAACCAACCCAATGAAAGGCTTAGTCGCCGCCATTTCAGTCGGTATTGTAGATGGGCAAGCGGTATGTGATTTAGAATATGTGGAAGATTCCAACGCTGAAACGGATATGAACGTGGTAATGGTCGAAGACGGCAGATTGGTCGAAGTGCAAGGCACGGCTGAGGGTGAACCATTCTCCCACGAAGAGCTTCTCACCTTATTAGATCTCGCGAAACAAGGTATTGCCCAGCTGGTTGAAGCCCAACGCAAAGCATTAGCAGCATAGTTGCAAAATTTTAATAAAAAATGACCGCTTGTTAGTTTTACAAGCGATCATTTTTACTCTATTTTTTGCAAATTACAAATCATCAATCACGAGGTAAATTTTATTTACCGGTCCGTGAACACCCACTACTTTGATTAACTCAATATCTGCGGTAGCTGAAGGACCTGAAATAATATTCACACAAGAGGGCATTCCTTCACCCTGCTGGGCTTTGTCGTGCAAAATTTTAGCTAATTGTGCCACACGCGGTAATACCGTGCTTTTACGCAATACCACCACTGATTTTTCAGGCAACAAACTAACTGAACGACCGTAGTCTTTGCTGGAAAACAGCACAATCCCACCGGATTCCGTTAAGCCATATTCGCCATACACAATGCCGATATTCGCTTGTTTGGCTTTCTCAAGGTTTTCTTCACCTAAGTTGAAATCCCATTGATGGCAGTTTTCATATTTTGCTTGAACGGCACCTGTAATGCCAAGTGCTTTTAAGCGTTCGTCATTATTCACAATAATATTGCCGCCGCCATATTTCTCACAAATCTCGATAATTGCAGCTGGTAAGTCAGCCTCTTTAACTTCCACCACATCAGCCATCATCACACGAGCAAAATCAACAAACTCTTTGCAAAGCTGCTCTTGGCTGAGATCTGTTAAACGGGTAACTGCGTGGTCATTTACCAATTCCGGCATTGGCTCAGGCACAGTTTGCAATGGTCTGCCCATACGTTCTGCCAATTTAGTTAGAAATTTTTCTCGGTTTTGTAAATCCATACTGTTATCCTCTGTTGTTAAACCATTCACGGAAGCTTTCGCCTTCGGCAGTTGGTAAGTCACGAGCTTTTGTCCACTCACCTAATGCACCAAACTCAATAGGTGCTTTACCGTTTTTAATCAACTTACCTGCCACTTTCGCACCTACTTTCACCCCTACTTTCCACACTGTCGGATGTGAGTTTGCGAAGTTAAAGCCAAAGATGGATAAACGCTCAGAAATCGGAGTTAGCCCTTGTTGAGCAATATGTTCACGGTGTTTTAAAATCAATTGAGCCAACGGAATTTTCACCGGACACACGCTGTTACACGCCGTGCAGAGTGAGCAGGCATAAGGCAGTTCTTTAAACTCTTCGTAACCACCCAATAACGGCGAAATAACCGAACCAATCGGACCTGGGTAGATTGAGCCGTAGCCGTGTCCACCAATTTGGCGATAAGCCGGGCAAGTGTTTAAGCAAGCACCACAACGGATACAACGTAAAACCTCTTTAAATTCGCTTTCTAAGATTTTAGAGCGGCCGTTATCCACAATTACTAAATGGAATTCTTCAGGACCATCCGTTTCGCCTTCTAAGCGAGGACCGGTTAACCAAGTGTTGTAAGCGGTCAGTTTTGCCCCTACCGCACTACGAGCAAGCATGGTAATCAATACATCCACTTCTTGGAAAGTTGGGGCGATACGCTCCATTCCCATTACCGCAATGTGTGTTTTCGGCACGGTGGTTGCCATACGTAAGTTACCTTCGTTGGTCACCAAGCAAACAGAGCCGGTTTCCGGTACAGCAAAGTTACAACCTGAAATACCAATATCGGCTTCTAAAAAATCCTCACGAATTTTTTGGCGAACAAAGGCGGTCATTTCTTCTGGAGCCTCACTGCCTTGATAGCCTAACACATCGTGCATTTCTTGACGGATTCTGTGGCGATCTTTATGGATTGCCGGCACAACAATGTGAGAGGGTTTATCGCCCACAATTTGTAATAAATATTCTCCTAAGTCGGTTTCTACCACCTTAATGCCTTCCGCTTCTAAAACATGGTTCATCCCGATTTCTTCAGTAACCATTGATTTAGATTTTACAATTTTCTTCGCATTTTTTTCTTTAGCCACTTTTTTAATGTAATCAGTTGCTTCTTCTGCCGTTTCTGCAAAGAAAACTTTACCGCCGTTTTGAGCAACTTTTTCACTTAGTTGGTAAAGATAAGCATCTAAATTCGCTAAAACATGGTTACGAATCTGTTTTGCCGCGTCTCGCCACTCTTCCCAGTTACCCAGTTCATCTACCATACGCTGACGGTTTGCCCCAATAGTTTCTTGGGCTTTTACCAATGCCTTACGGACAATTTCATTATTAACTTGCTGCTCAATACGCTGTTTAAACGGTAGGGTATTTGTTTGTAAATAAGACATATTATTTCTCCCCTTGCATTAACACTTCAGCAATGTGCATCACTTTGATTGGTTTGCCCTCACGGCTTAAACGTCCACCGATGTTCATTAAGCAGCTTACATCTGCACCAATTAAATAATCTGGCTCATCACTATCAATATTTGCCACTTTTTCTTTTACCATCTCACCGGAAATTTCCGCCATTTTCACCGAAAACGTACCGCCAAAACCACAACAAGTTTCTTGGTTTTTAATTGGTAATAGCTCTAAGCCCTTCACGTTTTGTAAAAGTGTAATAGGCTCATCTTTAATACCTAATTTGCGGAAAAGACTACATGAAGGGTGATAAACTGCTTTACCCGGTAAATATGCGCCCACATCTTTTACACCTAGCTTATTGACGATAAAGTCGGTTAAATCATGAAAACGATCTGCCACTTTTTTCGCACGCTCAGCCCACTGCGTCTCACCAAAACGCTCAAAATGTTCCGGATAAGTTTTAATCGCATACACACAAGACCCCGCAGGTGCCACAATCGGGTAATCATTAGCTTCAAAGGTTTCAACTAACGTTTTCATGCCCGATAAAGCTTGTTTCGTATAACCGCTATTAATTGCCGGTTGTCCACAACAACCTTGTTTTTCTAAGAAAGTCACTTTACAACCTAGCTTTTCTAATAAAAGCACCGTATTTTTTGCAACACCTGCTTTCATCACATCTGCAATGCAAGTAACATAAAAATTGACGTTCATAAGAACTCCCACATTAATAAATATAAATAAGAATTAAACTCAAAAAGCGCCACCCTAAAACGGCAAAAGGAAGCAGATAGACTATCTACTTCCTTCCTTACTCTATTTTTAAAGATTAGATTGTATAGAATAAAGGTACAACAAAGAGTGCAACGATAGCAGCAAGCACGCCGTAAACAAACATTGGCACTACTGTTTTCTTAATAATGTTACCTTCTTGTTTATCAATACCTAGTACCGAACATACCGCTACAATATTATTGATACAAACCATGTTACCCATTGCTCCGCCCACAGACTGTAATGCAAGAATTAGAGTAACAGATAAACCTGTTGCCTGAGCCGTCGCAAACTGTACAGTACCGAATGTTAAGTTTGATACGGTATTAGAACCGGAGAAAAATGCACCAATTGCCCCCAAATATGAAGCAAATATTGTCCAATATTCGCCGGTTGCTGCCGCAAAGTTTTGACCGATAATTTGTACCATTGACTCTTTACCGCCAATTAACATTAATTTCACCATAATTAACGCACCTAATAATGCTAAGAATGGTTTTTTTACTTGAGCAAAACTGGTAGAGAAAATATTCGCAGTATTTTTACCGGAAACTGCAAAAATTGGAATACAAATTAATACCGTAATAACAAACGGAATTAGTGCCGGCACATAAAGTAATTTATAACTGGTTGCCACATTTGTGCCTAAAATATTTTTTAAGGCAAAAATTAAACCTTGGCTAATTTCAAAGTTTGCAAAACCAACTGTACTTGCAATCCAAGTAGTTGCATCGTTCATCATCGCTTTTAATGGAAGTTGCTGAACGCGAGTAACAATTAAAATAGCGATCAATAATCCTGTTGGCAATAAAGCTTTTGCCACTTCACCAAAGGTTACTTTATCATTGCCTAGATTATTTTCTGTTTTAGCTAAACCGATACCCAAGTTCGCTACAAATACCGACACCAATAAACCAATAGCACCGGCCACTAATGATGGGAACTCATAGTTAAATTGCGCAATAATGAAATAAGGCACAACACAAGCTAAAACACTAATGTAAATAAAAATAATATTTTGACGAATTTCTTTCCAGCTTACCACTAAACGCAATGCCATTAATGGAATAACGAACGCAGCAATAGAATGGATAAAGGCTGTCATTGACCCAATTTCAAGCACCTGTGCATCTGTAATTAAACCATCTTTTAAAAGAGGACCCATACCAAACCAAGTCGGTGTACCTACCGCGCCAAATGAAACCGGCACAGAGTTCATTACTAAAGCTAACATTGCTACTTTTAATGGGTGGAAACCTAAACCTACTAGAATTGGAGCAGCGATTGCAGCCGGAGTACCAAAACCTGAAGCACCTTCAATCATAAAAGCAAATGCCCACCCAATAATCATCAATTGTGCAACAGGGTTCGGGTTAATATTACCTAACCATTTACGCATGGTATTAGTTGCACCGGAAACTTCCGAAAAACGGTTAAATAAAATTGCACCAAAAATAACAGTAATTGGTGTTAAAACATCACCCAGACCTGCAATAATATTTGCCGCGACAAGAGTGAAATCACTACCAAAATAGGTAAGTTGTAAAACAAAAATTAAAGCCGCCGTTAATGGTAACGCCACATAAGACGGTAGAGCGTTACGTTTTACCATTAAATAAATCAGTAAAACAATCGGAAAAATACTCAGAAATAGAGCCATAAAGCACCTCTTTTAAAAAATAAAAATGACCCACCGGTCAGAGTGGCTCGCATTCTACTCGCTTTGTGAAGCCATGTAATCAAATTATTATAAATTTGTGATCTGTTTCAAATTTTTTCTGCACAAACGGATAAAAAAGTAACAGAATCAATATAATTTTTAACATTTTAGGCTCTACTAAAGCCGTTTAGCAAAAAACTTATGACTAATCAATTGTGGAGCCTATCGGTAATCGTTCCGTTATTCACTCATATACAAAACCGCATAGTGCCAAAAAAATTAAAGGACTGAGCCCTGTCAGAAACAGAACCCAGCCCTTGCATAAAAAGTCTAACTTTTAAAGTCAGATCCAAAATGCCTATTAAATTTCCCCTATTTTCCGAGCAGATAACAAGCGGTCTTTTTTCTAAGAAATTTTACACATTGAAACGGAAATGCATCACATCGCCGTCTTGAACGATATAATCCTTCCCTTCCAAACGCCATTTACCGGCTTCTTTGGCTCCTGCTTCACCTTTGTTATCGATAAAATCTTGGTAAGCAATCACTTCAGCACGGATAAAGCCTTTTTCAAAATCGGTATGGATAACTGCCGCCGCTTTTGGTGCAGTTGCTCCAACTGACACTGTCCAAGCACGCACTTCTTTCACGCCTGCAGTAAAATAAGTTTGTAAATTTAACAGTGCATAACCGGCACGAATCACGCGGTTCAAGCCCGGCTCTTCAATGCCTAAGTCTTGTAAGAATTCGGCTTTTTCTTCGTCCTCAAGCTCAGCAATTTCCGATTCAATCGCAGCACATACAGGCACTACAACCGCCCCTTCTTTTTCCGCGATTTCACGTACGCGGTCAAGGTATGGGTTGTTCTCAAAACCGTCTTCGTTCACGTTTGCAATGTACATTGTTGGTTTTAAGGTAAGGAAGTTATAGCCTTTAATCGCATAGAGTTCATCTTTATCTAAATCAACCGAGCGAATCATGCCTGCATTTTCAAGCACAGGCAGAATTTTTTCCATAATGGACAATTCAAATTTAGCGTCTTTATCACCACCTTTGGCACGTTTTTGTAAACGCTGAATCGCACGCTCACAGCTATCTAAATCCGCAAGGGCTAATTCCGTGTTGATAATCTCAATATCATCAGCCGGATCAATTTTACCTGCTACGTGAACAATATCATCATTTTCAAAACAACGCACCACATGCCCAATCGCATCGGTTTCACGAATATTCGCTAAAAATTTATTGCCTAAGCCTTCACCTTTACTCGCACCGGCAACCAGACCTGCAATATCCACAAATTCCATGGTTGTTGGAAGTACGCGCTCAGGTTTGACAATTTCCGCCAACGCATCTAAACGCGGATCAGGCATTGGCACCACACCGGTGTTTGGCTCAATAGTACAGAACGGATAGTTCGCTGCCTCAATACCTGCTTTTGTTAATGCGTTGAAAAGGGTCGATTTACCAACATTCGGTAAACCCACGATTCCACATTTAAATCCCATTTTTTCTGTTCCTTTAAATTAAAATTATTTTGCAAAATTTTGTATAAATTTAACCGCTTGTAGAGGAAAATAATTCTCCCACCCTACGATTTTTACTAGGCTTTAAACCCATTTAAGCGGTTCATCGCTTTAGTTACGCCTTCTTTTAATAAAATGTCAATACAACGGCTACCTTCATCAATCGCAGCATTAATCAGCTCTTTTTCCTGCGGAGCCGGCTTGCCCAGCACATAATTTGCGACCAGATCTTTATGACCGGGATGTCCAATACCAATTCTGACACGGTAAAACTCTTTATTATTGCCAAGAGCAGCAATAATATCTTTTAAGCCGTTGTGACCACCGTGTCCGCCACCTTGTTTCAGCTTGACCGAACCGGGCGGTAAATCCAACTCATCGTGAGCAACTAAAATTTCTTCCGGCTTGATGCGAAAAAAATTCGCCAATGCCCCAACCGCTTTACCGCTAAGATTCATAAAGGTAGTAGGCACTAACAAACGTACCTCGCCTTGAGCGGTATTGATTTTTGCCACTTTACCGAAATATTTCGCCTCGTCTTTCAAGCTTACATTATACATACGGGCAATTTCATTTATCAGCCATTCCCCTGCATTATGGCGGGTTTCCTCATATTTTGCTCCGGGGTTGGCAAGCCCGACAATCAATTTAATTTGTGTCACAATCTTGTCTCAATATCTTGAAGTCAAAGGGCAATATTGTAGAGAAAAAATACGCTTTTCTCAATGCTTAGCCCCTCAAGGTGAAGAGAAACTACATTTTTGTATTAACCATACTGTCTAAACGGATTTGCTATACATTGATATTTAGCTAACATCGATTCAGTAAAATAAGCACGAGCTGTAGCATTACTATTATTAAGGCTTACCACGCCAATTCGTTTACCTTTACAATCACTTTTAGCAATAAAGGCTAAATTATAACCAGCCTCACGAGTGTATCCTGTTTTACTGACTAAAGCCTGATAAGATTGTGAACGCACCATACTATTCGTATTTTTCATCGGAATATATTGCCCACCGGCATAAACGCTAACTAAAGGCGAATTAGAAAGTTGCTGAATTTCCTTTTTACCTGCGGCATAGCCGGCAAGTTTTGCCAAATCAATTACTGTTGAAACATTATCTGAAGAAAGCCCGGAGGAGTCGCTAAAATAGGTTTGAGTCATACCGATTTCGCGTGCCTTACTATTCATTCGTGCCAAAAATTGAGCTTTATTCAAGTGTGTGGCGTGTGCCAATGCGTGAGCAGCATAATTATCGGAGCGTACTAACATCGCTTTAAGTAATTCGCTACAGGCAATATTAATATTTTTCGGCAAAGGGCTGGTTGTGCCTTTTAAGAAATCCGCATCCGACGGCAAAATTTGCGTTTGACAACTGTTACCGTAGCGGTTCTCTTCCAAGAAAACCACAGCGGTCATTAATTTAGTGACAGAAGCAATCGGGCGAACTAAATTAAAATTCTTACCCTCTAAAAATTTTTTCTGGTTTAAATCAAACACCACATAGGCTGAATTTTCAGTCGGGATATACGCTGCCGAGGCTTTAATACGAGGGCTTTGTTTCTTTGCAGGCTGGGAAGAGCAGGCACTTATTAGCACCATCGCTGCAATTATTAAAGGAAGTAGTTTTTTCATTATCTATTTAATCCGAGAGTAAAAGTTCGCTATTCTACCTTGTATTATGCCAAAGTTCAAAAAGCAAGCGGTCGTTTTTGCCGACTTTTTTGCAAGGCTGCGTTATATTGCAAAATTCTCTGAAAATTTAACCGCTTGCCCTCTCGCCTCAAATCAGCGAAAATAGCAACAAATTTCTTGGCGGTATTTCCGCCCTTTTTTATTTACATTTATTGAGAAAATATGTCATATCCACAAGAAGTCAATAAACGTCGCACCTTTGCGATTATTTCCCACCCCGATGCGGGTAAAACTACTATCACCGAAAAAGTGCTTTTATACGGAAATGCAATTCAAACCGCAGGTTCGGTAAAGGGCAAAGGCTCGGCTCAACACGCCAAATCAGACTGGATGGAGATGGAGAAACAACGTGGAATTTCCATTACCACATCTGTTATGCAATTCCCTTACAATGATTGCTTGGTGAACTTGCTCGACACCCCGGGGCACGAAGACTTCTCGGAAGATACTTACCGCACGCTTACCGCGGTAGATAGCTGTTTAATGGTGATTGACTCAGCAAAAGGGGTTGAGGAACGTACCATCAAATTAATGGAAGTTACCCGTTTGCGTGACACGCCAATCCTCACCTTTATGAACAAACTCGACCGAGATATTCGTGACCCAATGGAATTGTTGGACGAAGTGGAAAGCGTGCTAAAAATCAAATGTGCGCCAATCACTTGGCCAATCGGCTGCGGTAAATTGTTTAAAGGGGTTTATCACATTTATAAAGATGAAACTTACCTTTACCAAACCGGGCAAGGGCATACGATTCAAGAAGTGCGAGTTATCAAAGGCTTAGATAACCCTGAGCTAGACCAAAGCGTAGGTGACGATTTAGCTCAACAATTACGTGATGAATTGGAATTAGTACAAGGTGCTTCACACGAATTTGAACACGAAGCTTTTATCAACGGCGAGCTCACGCCTGTCTTCTTCGGAACGGCATTAGGAAACTTCGGGGTCAACCACTTCTTAGATGGTTTAACCGAATGGGCACCGGCACCGCAAGCCCGTGAATCGGATAGCCGTAAAGTTGAGGCAAGTGAAGAAAAATTCAGCGGTTTCGTATTTAAAATCCAAGCGAATATGGATCCAAAACACCGCGACCGAGTCGCCTTTATGCGTGTTGTTTCCGGCAAATATGAAAAAGGGATGAAACTTAAACACGTCCGTATCGGTAAAGATGTGGTGATTTCTGATGCTTTAACCTTTATGGCAGGTGACCGCTCACACGCAGAAGAGGCTTATGCTGGCGATATTATCGGCTTACATAACCATGGTACGATTCAAATTGGCGATACCTTCACCCAAGGAGAAAATCTGAAGTTTACCGGTATTCCAAACTTTGCACCGGAGCTGTTCCGCCGTATTCGCTTAAAAGATCCGCTAAAACAAAAGCAACTACTCAAAGGCTTGGTACAACTTTCAGAAGAAGGTGCGGTACAAGTTTTCCGCCCGTTAATCAACAATGATTTAATTGTTGGTGCAGTGGGTGTGTTACAGTTTGATGTGGTGGTTTCCCGTTTAAAATCGGAATACAACGTAGAAGCAATTTACGAAGCGGTAAACGTGGCAACAGCCCGCTGGGTTGAATGCAATGATGCGAAAAAATTTGAAGAATTTAAACGTAAAAATGAAGCAAACTTAGCCTTAGACGGAGGGGATAACCTAACCTATATCGCTCCAACTATGGTGAATTTGAACTTAGCTCAAGAGCGTTATCCTGATGTGACGTTCTTTAAAACAAGGGAACATTGATAAGAAAGCTCGGCACTACAGTTTTAAAAGCCGAGCTTTATTTTTGCTTAAAATTTGACTAAACCAAAAAAGCAAACTAAACTAAGTTATCAAACCAAGAGGAAAGAATATGTACGCACCTATTGAAACCGTGAATATTCACGAGGCAAAAACTCACCTCTCTCGCATTGTCGAAGACGTGAAAAAATTTGGTAAACCTATGATCATTGCTAAAGCCGGCAAAGCACAGGTCAAAATTGTGCCGTTAGATGACGGCGTTGCCCAAAAGCGTTTTGGCTTTATGAAACAAAGCAGTTGCAAAATTCCTGATAATTTTGACCGCTTGCATGAAGATGAAATTGAGGCAATGTTTAGCGGAGAAAACAAGTGAAGATTTTATTAGATACCCACATCCTACTTTGGATGGCATGGGATAAAAAAGAAAAATTCTCACCGCAAATACTCGAATTATTGGAAGAACCCAATAATGAACTCTATTTTAGTTTAGCAAGCTTATGGGAAATTTCTATTAAATCCACCCTTGGGAAACCTGACTTTGAAGTAGATATATCTGCATTTGAGCAAGGTTTAGTGAACGCTGGTTTTCGCACCTTGCCTATTGCTTTACCACATATATTAAAGCAATCAGAATTACCGCTCATTCACCGTGATCCTTTTGACAGAATGCTTATCGCCCAAGCTGAAATTGAAAAATTCTTCTTTTTAACCGCGGATAATATGATTTTGCAATACCATAAACCTTTTATCATGAATGCGGCTTAAAAAGCTCTCATTGTAGTAACTTATCTATGAAATCACTTTTTGCCCTATTACTGCTTTTACTACCTAGCCTCACCCACGCTGAAAATCAGTGCATTGAGTATTCTAATCAATCCCCTTTTCACATTACCCGTGTTGATCTGAATTGCCCTAACTTGCAAATGATTGGCTCGGAAAAAAGCGATAGCGGATCAACGGTGTCTTCCTTTGCCGAAAAATATCAAACCGATGTGGCAATCAATGCCAATTTTTATTGGAAAGATTACACGCCAATTGGTTTGGTAGTGAGCCAAGGCAAGCGTTGGTCAAAATATGGTGATGTGCGTAATCGAGTCATTTTTGCTTGTGATAAAACCAATAAATGTATTATTGAGGCAAAAAATAAAATTACTCCTATGAACCCGAAATGGCAAATAGCGATTAGCGGTTGGCATTGGTATAACGCCAAAAGCGGGAAATTTGAGTGTGCGGAAAATGATAAGGTCGGCTGCGTGCAGAGTATTTTTCACGACAAACACCCTCGTACTTTGCTTGGATTGAACGAGCAAAAAAATTGGCTCTATCTGGTTGTAGTAGAAGGGCGACAGCTTACCTTTGGAGGTATAACTTTAGATGAATTAGCTGAACTTGCCGGCAAACTTGAGCTAACACAAGCGATCAACCTTGATGGTGGAGGCAGTTCAAGCATGGTAATCGGCAACAAGCGGGTAAATTCTTTGCCTATTTTGCAAAATGAAGAGCGGAAAGTTGCTAACCATTTTGGTGTAAAAATAACCAATTAAAATGCTCAACTTAAAAAACTCTATTTTTTTTATGGAAATATGCTAAAGTTTCGCCAATCAAAACCCCGATTTTTTTATGGAGAAAAAAAAGAAATGAAAAAGTGGTTAATTCCGTTAACAGTAGCAACATTCTGTCTTGCTGCTTGCGATGACAAAAACAATACCCAAGCAAATGTCCAAAAAACGGCAACGCCAAATGAACAATTGCAAAAAAATGCAGAAATATTACCGCTTGTAACAGTAGTTGCACCTTGGGAATTAAACAGCTTAGATCTAAACCAATCGGGCGTAATTTTCCAACGAATGAACCTTGCTGAAACCTTAGTGGAAGCCAATTCAGAGGGACAATTGGTGGCAGGTTTAGCCACCCAATGGGAAAGTAATGCTGATGCCACTGTTTGGACATTCACCCTGCGTGATGCCAAGTTCCACAACGGCAAACCACTAAACGCACAAGCGGTAGAAAAATCCTTAAAAATTGCACATTCCAAACCGGGTGTATTACAAAAAGCGTTTATCAAAGATATTAAGGCTTTGGATGCCAACAAAGTACAATTTGAATTAACCCAACCCTTTGTGCCATTTCCTTCTTTCTTAACGCACTACACCACGCTTATTTTGGCAGAAGAAAGTTTTGACGCACAAGGTAATGTTACCGAGGTTATCGGCACAGGTGCATTTAAAGCAACTAAAATTGAAGCACCACAAAAATTGGAAACCGTCCGTTTTGAGGGCTATTGGGGCAGTAAGCCGCAGCTTCAACAAGCAAATTATCTTGCCAGCAGCCGTAGTGAAACCCGCACGCTGATGGCACAAAGCGATGCAACTTCTTTAGTATTTAACTTAGATAAAGCCAGCGTGGCTCGCTTAAAAACCGATCCGAATTTACAGCTAATCAACACCTCAATTGCTCGTACGATGCAGCTGAAAATGGACTTAGCCAAACCGTTCTTTAATGATTTAACGATTCGCCAAGCATTATCACAAGCCATTAACCGCAAAGCGATCGCTGAGCAGATCTTAAAAATCCAAGATGGCATGGCAGATCAAATTCTACCGAAATCTTTTGCTGACTGGCGTGTAGAAACCAAAGAGACAACACTCAGCCATGAAGAAGTGATTGAAAAAATTAAGGAAAATTTGACCGCTTCCGGCTATCAATATAATGCTGAAGGTAAGCTCACTAAAGATGGTAAGCCGTTTAGCTTCACACTAAGAACTTACTCAGATCGTCCGGAATTGCCAATTACCGCAACTATTTTGCAAGCCGAATGGAAGAAAATCGGTATTGATGTAAATGTATCTGTAGGTAACTTCAGTGAGATTCCGTCCGGCCACCAAGACGGTACATTAGAAATGGCGCTTTACTCATTCAACTACGCCAAAACCCTCGACCCATTTGCCTTAATTGTGCAAGATTATGCCAATGGCGGCAGCGATTGGGGTGTGATGAACTGGCGTAATGAAACCTTAGAAAACGCACTCAAACAAATTGAAGTAGAACGCGATCCACAGAAAAACAAACAGCTGAAACAGCAGGTCAGCCAAATCATCTATGATGAATTGCCGATTATTCCGATCGTCTACGATCAACAAACTGTAGTAGCACATAAAGGTATTAACGGCTTAACCCTTGACCCGTTTGAACGCCGTTTCTATTTAGAAAAATTATCGAAATGAGACTTCGTCTAATTCAAAGTGATGGCACGCTTATCTCACGCGTGCCTTATTCTATTTTAAGGATATCTGAATGCTTAACATTTTCCTCCGCCGTCTAACTCAAATACTACTGGTAATTTGGTCGGTGGGAACACTCACCTTTATTTTAACCAGACAGCTTTCGGGCGATATGGCATACCGTATTGCTGCCAGTCGCTATGGCTATGACCAAGCCGATAGTGCTGCTGCAGAAGCCGTGCGTGCCGAGCTCGCCCTTGACCAACCTTGGTGGCAAAGTTATTTTGATTGGTTATTAGATTTAGCGCAATTTAATTTAGGTAAATCTTTAGTGACTGGCGATTCTGTTTGGGCGGAAATTCAGCACCAATTCGGGCATACGTTAAGCCTTGCAATTGTCTCTCTCATTCTTGCACTCTTAATCGGCCCACCGCTTGGCTTATTAGCTGCTCGCAAACCAAACGGTTTTTTTGACCGCTTGACATTAGTGCTTAGCACCCTATTTCGTTCCGTACCGGTGTTTATTATCGCCATCGGCTTAATTACCCTATTTGCCGCCCAACTCAAATGGTTACCGGCTGGAGGCTATGGCAGCTGGCAACATTTTGTCTTGCCGGCACTCACCCTTGCGATTGGACTCAGTGCGGTTTCAGTGAGAGTCACACGCTCGGCAATGGTGCAAATTAAAGAGGCGGAATTTTACCAATTCGCCCAATTAAAAGGCCTAAGTCGTCACCAAGTCTTTATCCGCCACGGCTTGCCCAATATTGCCGTGCCGGTAATTGCCTATCACGCTGTACAGTTAGTTTATTTAATTGAAGGCGTTGTGGTAGTGGAAAGTTTATTCGCCTGGCCGGGTAGCGGACATGCTCTCGTTCACGCCATTATTGCCCGTGATGTGCCAATGATTCAAGGCACAACTTTAGTTATGGGGGGCTTATTTGTCGTGCTTAATATGATTGCAGATATGCTTAGTGCTTGGATTGACCCACGTATTAAGCAATAGGCTAAGAGGAAAATAACGATAATGAAAATTTCAACATACCAATTTCTAGGCGGAAGTCTGCTGGTAATTATTCTCGGCTTTGCCTTTTTAC
Organism: Mannheimia granulomatis; assembly: GCF_013377255.1. NCBI lineage: Bacteria > Pseudomonadati > Pseudomonadota > Gammaproteobacteria > Pasteurellales > Pasteurellaceae > Mannheimia > Mannheimia granulomatis. The sequence goes on along the minus strand of NZ_CP016614.1, from coordinate 413,672 downwards.
AACCCTATTTCTACCCAATGGATATGGGCTTTCAGGATTTAACCAACACCCTTTCCAATCCAAACGAATTCGCTTGGTTCGGTACCGATCACCTTGGGCGGGATATGTTAGCACGCCTTGCCTCAGCCATTCGTTTATCTTTCGGCTTATCGCTCTTCAGTGTTGCTTGTGCCTTAATTGCAGGCTTAATTACCGGCATTATGGCAGGCTTTTTTGGTGGCTGGTTTGACCGTATCTTAAGCTTTATCTGCGATTTAGTGATGGCTCTACCCGGCTTACTGCTGATTTTACTCTTTGCCGCACTTTCATCGGGATCATTTTGGACACTCTATTTAGGTATTTCGCTAGTGATGTGGGTAGAATTTTACCGTGTGATTCGCTCCATCAGCTCAACCATGGCAAGCAGCTCGGAAATTCAATCTTCCCGCTTAATGGGAATGGGTTGGATCTACAGCTTCAAGCGTCATTTATTGCCACGTTTATTACCGATGATTGCAACTTTATCGGCATTCTCACTAGGTAATGCGATTTTAGCTCTCGCTACCCTTGGCTTTGTAAACGTAGGGCTACGTCCGCCAACGGCAGAACTGGGGCTAATGATGACTGAATTGTTCCCTTATTATTACGAAGCACCTATGATTTTCTTACAACCTGTATTAACCGTATTCCTCATGGTACTAAGCTTACAATTATTATCAGGGAGAGTGAAATAATGCTGTTGGAAATTAAAAATGTCGGCGTGCAGACTCAAAATGGGCTCACGTTGGTGCAACCGATTTCCCTTTCCCTTGAGAAAGGCAAAAACATCACGATTTTAGGTGAAACCGGCTCAGGCAAAAGTCTGCTGATTCAAGCAATTATGGGAGCATTACCGTCCGGGTTGACTGCAAGCGGTCAAATTTCGATAGAAAATTGCAACATTGATTTTAATAACCAAACAGAAATTGAAAAACAATGGGGCAAAACCTTAGTCATGCTGCCTCAAGAGCCTCGCCGTTCGCTTAACCCGATTATGTCTATCGGCAAACAGCTATGGGAAAGTTTTCATCTGGTAGCCGGCAAAAACAAATCTCAGGCAAAAACTGAAAGCTCGGACTATTTAACTCAACTTGGCTTAGGCGAATGGATTGAAAACTACCCGCACCAACTCTCAGGCGGCATGGCACAACGAGCCTCATTTGCGATTGCCACCGCAGCAGGTGGACGAATTTTACTTGCCGATGAGCCAACTAAAGGGCTAGATCCTGTTAGTAAAGAAAAGGTGATAGAGCTGTTAAAATCAGCTTACGAAAATAGCGGCGGATTGCTCACCATTACCCATGATATTGAAGTTGCCGAACAACTAGGCGGACAAATTTTAGTGATGAAAAAAGGTGAGCTATTGGAACAAGGCGAGGCACAAACTTTGCTGAACAATCCACAGCACCCCTATACGAAAGCCTTAATTTCCGCTGATCCAAAACATTGGCAAGCCCAACAAAATTTGCAAAATTTGGAAGGAAAACAACCGCTTGTTTCAGTAAAAAATCTAACTGTAGCACGTGGCAAAAAAACGCTGTTTAGCCAACTTTCATTTCAACTGAACAAAGGTGAAATATTGGGAATTGTCGGTCATAGCGGTATCGGTAAAAGTTCTCTTGCTGATGTGCTGTGTGACTTACTCAAGCCGAAAGCAGGTGAAGTGGTCTGGCATAGCCAAAGCCATAAAAAACATCAGGTGTTGAAACTTTACCAAGATCCGCCGGAAGCCTTTGCACCGGATGTGAGCTTGCAGACCTTATTAGATGATGTAATTAACAAACACAAACTTGACCGCTTACCGATTCCAAGTTTGTTGGAACAGCTCTCGCTCAACCCTGAAATTTTAGAACGTACGGCTGAAAATGTATCCGGTGGCGAGCTACAACGAGTAGCAATTTTACGTGCCTTACTCCTTGAACCGGTGTTGTTATTTGCTGATGAAGTTACCTCTCGTCTAGATCCAATTACTCAGAAGGAAACCATCGAGCTTTTAATCAGCCAATGCCGAGCAAGAAATTGTAGCTTGATTTTAGTGAGCCACGATCCACATTTGATTGAGAAATCGTGCGATAAGGTGATTAATTTGGAAGCGTATTTAGGCTAACAAGCGGTTACTTTTCGATAATTTTTTGCAACACATAAAAAATGCGAAGATATTCATCCTCGCATTTTATGTTCTTATTGAGCCGCCAATTTCTGACGCACAATTTCAAATAAACAGACACCGGTTGCCACCGACACATTGAGTGAGGAAACAGATCCTGCCATTGGAATGCTGATAAGCTGGTCACAATGCTCACGGGTTAAACGTCGCATACCGTCGCCTTCCGCTCCCATCACTAATGCAATTGAGCCGGTTAATTTTGCCTCATAAATACCTGAAGTGGCTTCTCCAGCGGTACCGACAATCCAAACATTGTGGCGTTCTTGTAAATCACGCATGGTACGGGCAAGGTTGGTTACCCGAATGAGTGGCATTACTTCCGCCGCCCCGCAAGCCACTTTGCGAGCTATCGAAGTTAATTGTGCCGATTTATCTTTTGGCACAATCACGGCATCCACCCCTGCTGCATCAGCGGTACGCAAACAAGCTCCCAGATTATGAGGGTCTGTTACGCCATCTAAAATCAGTAATAATGGGTTTTGTTTTTGGCTTAAAATTGCCGCTAAATCGTGCTCGTTCAGCTCTTTTTGCGGCACAACACGAGCAATAATACCCTGATGGACTTCACCTTGCGATTTATTATCTAAGGTCTGACGGTTTACTTGCTGAACCGATACGCCTAAACGCTGTAATTCATTGAGCAGTGGTAATAATCGCTTATCTTCGCGCCCTTTTAGCACCAATACTTCAATTAACCGCTCCGGGGCATTGTCCAAAAAGGCTTTAACGGCGTGGATTCCGTAGATTTGTTCACTCATATTCTATCTTCTTTTCTTCTGTTAAATACTAGGGCGGATTAAAACCCGCCCCTACGTGGTGAAACTACAATAACATCTTCACAATTTTATCTAGTTTCACTCGCCCAAATTTTTTCAGTAACTTGCGAACATTTTCCGGATAATCCGCCAAAACTTCTAAATCACTATAATGGGTCAAAACAGTGGTATGCTGGCGAATTTGGCTCAACTCTGCTTGGGCTTTTTCGCTAAGTTCAGCTTTAGGGTCAGAAATTAAAATCGCATTTTCAGCATCTAACCGCCACGCACGAGGGTTTAAATTATTACCGGTAAGCAAAATATAGCTGTTATCTACCCAAACGCCTTTAAGGTGATAACTATTCTCGCCATCTTTCCATAAACGAATGGTCAGCTGTTTGTTTTGAATGTAAGCATCCAACCGTTTTGCAAAAGCACGCAGATTTTTTTCATACAAATAAGGCAATGCCGATGCCATGGTGAATTTTTCTTCCGGCTTGGTGTAGAAATCATTGGCGGTTTTATCGCCCACAATAATTTCAACCGATTTCCCATTTGTTAGTAACCACTCAATTCGGCTTCTTAATGAACGAGGGAAATTGAAATAAGGTGTACAGATTGTGAGCTTTTCTTCAGCTTGATAAAAAAGAGCCTCAATCACTTTATTCAGCTGATTATGACGGCGACCAAGCCCGACCAACGGTGAAACACTTAAGCCACCATTGTGACGAATACCATCAAATTCATAGCGTTCACCACTTAATTGCTTACGAAAAGCCTTAATTTGTGAACGAATTTCAACCGTTTTCGGACGAAGTTCAACGTCTAAACGCCTAACCGCTTCATGGCTTAAAATATGTTGGCGAATAAATGCTACCCAGCTATCTGCCAGTTCTTGGTTTTCAATGATGTGGTAACGGTCGTAGCGATAACGATCAAATTGCTGTAAATAGACATTATTGATGCTTGCTCCGCTATAAAGTATGGCATTATCAAAGACAAAACCTTTTAGATGAAGGACACCGAAGACTTCTCGGCCATTAATCGGCACTCCCCAAAACTCAATTTCTTGTTCAGGAGGAAGGGCATAGTGCTGCTTCATTTGCGCATACCAGTCTGCATTTGAGCTTGAACTTTCTTCCCCAATACGACCACGTTGTGCTCGGTGCCAATCCACTAATATTTTAATCTCTAAATTTGGATTTTTTTGCTTCGCCGCATAAAGAGCAGCTAATACATCTTGTCCTGCTTCATCTCTTTCAAAATAGAGTGCGGTTAAATAGATTCGTTTTTCGGCAGTTTGAATCCGCTGTAAAATTTGCTGTTTAAACGCTTCGCTGGAAGAGAGAAAGCTAATTTGCTCAGCCTGTTGAGGCAAGTATGACAAATTGTCTAACAGATGCTGGGCTTTGCGTTGTTTATTCAAAATTAACATTAATGATTCCCGATTTTTTAATTACTGCCGTCTATTTTACACGGAAATTGTCAATAAAGCGATTTTGGATTAACGGCATTCAAAGCTTTCCAAGCGATGAGGGTCTTCTCCACGGTAATAAGCCACCTTAGGATAAGCGCAAAGCGGAATCCGTTTGGCTTTATTCGGGTAAAGTTCACCCGCTTTTGCTTCTATGTGATCCGGGGATTCTCCTTTTTCCACCCAATTTTCAAGAGAGGTGAGCATATCAAAATCATTTACCGTTGCTCCTCTCCCACAATGGTTCATCGCAGGAACGAAGAACAGCCTTGCAAAATTTTGCGGATTTTTAACCGCTTGTTGTAAAGATTGATACCAATCTCTAAGATCAACTGCAGAAAAAATCGGGTCGGAAACGCCTTGATAAATCAACATTTTCCCACCATGCTGCTGAAAATCGGAAAAATCAAGGCTGTCAGTGTCGTGAATTTGCCCCACCGCTTTAACTTGCTCAGCGGCAATATCTAAGTCTACTCTCAGCGGATCCGCTTCTGGCTGGCGAGGCGTCAGGTAATAATGGGTTAAACTTTTCAACCCCATTTTAAAGCTGATACTATTCGGTGCTGCCGTTTTGCTGTCGCCCAACTTCCAATGCCGCCAGCCTTTACTGTTAATGCCGGAATCATAAGGCCAACGGCTATAAATCAATTCACCCCGGCTATTTTTTGCCCCATCAAATAGCGTTTTAAGTAGGTTAACTTTCTCTTTACCTATCTTATCAACAACCATTTCAGGCTGAAAATCACACTGTTCCCACGCATTAATCAAGCCATCCTCTAAGCCATCGAGCTTATCACAGTGTTGCAACACGCTTTTGGCTACAAGATCTAAATCCTGTTGGCTCAAGGCTTCGGCTAAGATTTTCTCGCCTTCGCTATTTTTGGGCGAAGCTGCCAGTAAAGCACGGTTATCCCAGACCTCTGCTAGTACCGAACGAGAAACCCGAAAGCCGGGGCTACCGGCAATTACGCCGTCAAACTCTTGCGGATAGCGGATGGCTGCCATCATTGCCTCTCGCCCACCATTTGAGCAACCCATAAAATAGTTATAGCGACTCGATTTTTGGTAGAAATGCGTAATCAGCTGCTTGGCAATGTCGGTTACTTTGCCGATCGAAGCATAGGCATAATTCAATCGGGCTAGCCAATCTTCGGTAAAACTTAAATCACGATTAGGATGGCCACTGTCGTTGCTCACCACGGCATAGCCTCGGCTCAAAGCGCTCAAGCCTGTTGCTCCGTGAGGATAAAGTTTTCCCTCAGCCGGAAAAATGACACCACCGATGCCGCCTGCACCTTGGAATAGAAATTTTTCATTCCATTTCTCAGGCAAACGTAGCTCAAACTGAATACCGTATGGCTTATCATTCTTCCCTACTCTTTTTTCAATTTCACCTTGAATTAAGCAATATGCAGGCAATTTTTCAGACTGCTCAACCCAGTCTGCCTTATAAATTTCGGTGTTATAAAGTGGAACGGATTTTAAGTTTTCACATTGTTGGGAATTCGCTTTCACAATGTGAGAAAAAAGGAAGAAGAGCGAGAACAGATAAAAAGGAAAAAAGCGTTTCATCATTATTCCAAATACAAGCGGTACTTATTTGGAGAATTTTTGCAAATTTTAGGAAAACTGTCTAACTATTGATAAAAAAGACAGTTTCCTAATATATTGCTAGATGACGAACTTTATCGGCAATCTTAATCAACTGTAAAATCTTATATAATCAATATACTATGCCGGAACAACCGCCAATACACGAGCATTGAAACCGGGGGCTTGTTCAATTTTCGGCACACCAATAAAAATTGCTCCGCCTACCGACGGTAATGAACTTAAATTATTGAGTACCTCTACTTGGAATTTATTTTGCGATAACCAGTAACGCTCACCCACTAAATCTTGGTTTTTCACAAAGTCTAACGCACTATCTGTATCAAGGGTTTCATGCCCAATTGCCGCTACATCTCTTTCATTATGCAAAAACTGTAGTGCTTCCAAACTCCAGCCAGGTGTGTGGGCCTGTCCGTTTTCGTCTTTGTTATAAAACGCTACAATATCTTTCCAACGGGCTGACCAACCACTTGCAAAAGCAACAAAGCTACCAGACGGAATTTTTCCAAATTCAGCTTCGAATTGCTGAATATCCTCAACTGTCAATCGATAATCAGGATTTGTTGCAACCTCTTTCTCTTTATGAATCACAATTAGTGGCAAGATAAATTCTGTAGCACCAATCTCATCTAAAGTACGTTTACCATCTGCGAAATGAACAGGTGCATCAATATGTGTACCGTATTGGCTAGCAACGGTATATTCTTTGGCTAGAAAGCCATCTTTTTCTACGGTAAATAAAGTTTTCTCCTCAATGGGTTTAAATGCCGGAAAATAAGGGATAGTTGTATTCACTCCGTGGCTTAAATCTACCCATTTTTGCGTATGTAAGAATTCAATCGCTTTTAAAATAGTCATGATCATCTCCTGATAACATTTTTTCTCTTACTCTACTCATTTTATTGAGGAATAAAAATAACCAAATATTATATTATTGCTCTTTTTAGCATATTGTGAGAAAGAAGAAACAAAAAATAAGGGCGGGTTTTTAACCCGCCCTTACGATTAGGCAAATAAACGTTTTTCGCCTTCTCCTGCAACATTTTCTACACAACGACCACAGATTTCTTCATGACCTGTGTGGGTACCAATATCGGTTGCATAATGCCAACAGCGAGGACATTTTTCGCCGTCTGCATGCTCTACTTTCACTGCTAATCCGGCTAATTCGCCCTCAGCTACCTCTGCTACCTCTGCTTCTGCAAGTGGCTTGATAATTGCCTGTGAAGTAATTAACACGAAACGTAACTCATCGCCAAGCTGCTCAAGTAACGGAAGTAGTGTGTCATTCGCATACACAGTTACTTTTGCTTCTAAGCCGGCACCGATGACTTTATCTTTACGTGCTTGCTCTAACACACGGTTTACTTCAGCGCGCACTTTTAAGATTTGTTGCCAGTAAGCATCATCTAATTTGTCAGATTCGGTTAAGCCGAATAAGCCCTCATAGAATTCTTCGGTAAACACAAATTCACTGCGACTTTCCACCTGAGGTAAATAGCCCCAAACTTCATCAGCGGTGAAAGATAAAATTGGTGCCATCCAACGTACTAAGGCTTCTGCAATATGCCATAATGCGGTTTGGCAGCTACGGCGGGCAAGGCTGTCCGCTTTAGTGGTATATTGACGGTCTTTAATGATGTCGAGGTAGAACGATCCCATTTCAATTGAGCAGAAACGCATTAAACGTTGCACTACCGTGTGGAATTGGTAGTTGTCGTAAGCGTCTTTGATCTCATTTTGTGCTTCTAATGCACAACTTACTGCCCAACGATCCAGCGCGATCATCTCATCGGGCTGAACAAGATCACGCTTCGGATCAAAACCGTTTAAGTTTGCCAATAAGAAACGGGCGGTATTACGGATACGGCGGTAAGACTCACCGGCGCTATTTAAAATATTGTGCGAGACCGCAATTTCACCGGTGTAGTCGGTAGAAGCTACCCATAAACGCAGAATATCTGCCCCGTTTTTGTTCCAAACTTCGCTTGGTAAAATCACGTTACCGAGCGATTTTGACATTTTTCGACCTTTTTCATCCACGGTGAAACCGTGAGTTAATACTTGCTTATAAGGTGCTTTACCGTTAGTTGCAGTTGACAGCATTAAAGATGACATAAACCAACCACGATGTTGGTCTGAGCCCTCTAAATACATATCCGCCGATTTACCGTTAAATTCAGGGCGTTGTTCTACCACAGAAGCATAAGTCGATCCTGAATCGAACCACACATCTAAGGTATCCGGCACTTTACGGTAATCTTTTGCTTCGTCACCTAATAACTCAGCAGGATCTAAATCCCACCATGCTTGAATGCCTGATTGCTCAACACGCTTAGCCACTTCTTCAATTAATTCTAATGTGCGTGGGTGCAACTCTTCGGTTTCATTGTGCACGAACATCGCCATTGGCACACCCCAAGTACGTTGGCGTGAAATACACCAGTCTGGGCGGTTTGCCACCATCGTATCAATTCGTGCTTCACCCCAAGATGGGATCCAACGTACAGATTTGATTTCGCCTAATGCTTGCTTGCGTAAACCTTGGGTTTCCATTCCGATAAACCATTGTGGAGTGGCACGGAAAATAATCGGGGTTTTGTGTCGCCAACAGTGCGGATAGCTGTGTTTGATGCGGGATAATTTCAGCAATGCTCCCACTTCTTGCAGTTTTTCCACTACTTTTTCGTTCGACTCAAACACGCCTAAGCCCGCAAAGAATGGAGTGTCGGATTTGAATTTACCATCATTGGAAATCAAGCCCGCCATCTCAATCTTATATTTACGTGCGACAACAAAGTCATCTGCACCGTGATCAGGAGCAGTATGAACTAAACCCGTACCGCCATCTGTCGTAACATGGTCGCCGAAGATAAATGGCACGCTATAATCATAGAATGGGTGATTAAAACGGATTAATTCTAAATTTTCACCTTTGGTTGTACCTAAAATTTCAAATGATTCAACGCCTGCGGCTTTTGCAACATCTTCAACTAAATCGACCGCTAGTACCACACGCTCGTCACCTAATTGCACTAACGCGTATTCAAGTTCCGGATTGATAGCAATCGCACGGTTAGATGGAATTGTCCAAGGTGTGGTTGTCCAAATTACCGCAGATAAGTTGCCTTGCCCTTTACCTTGTGCGTTGAATTTTGCTTCCACTTCCGCCACATCTACCGCATTAAAATGCACATAGATTGATGGCGAAACTTTATCTTCATATTCCACTTCTGCTTCTGCTAGCGATGAGCCACAATCTAAACACCAGTGAACCGGCTTAGAACCTTTGTATAAATGACCATTAGCAATCACTTTGCCTAAAGTGCGGATAATACTTGCTTCAGTATTGAAATTCATTGTAAGGTAAGGATTATCCCAATCCCCTAAAATCCCCATACGAATAAAATCGGCTTTCTGCCCTTCCACTTGCTCTTTGGCATAATCACGGCAGGCTTGACGGAATTCAGCTGCAGAAATTTTTTCATTCGGCTTGCCTACAATGCCTTCTACTTTCAACTCAATCGGTAAACCATGGCAGTCCCAACCCGGCACATAAGGAGTGTCGTAACCTAGTGAAGTCTTAGACTTCATAATAATATCTTTTAAGATTTTATTGACTGCGTGTCCTAAATGCAAATTACCATTCGCATACGGAGGACCATCGTGCAGAATAAAGGTTTTCTTGCCCTTAGAGCTTTCACGCACTTTTTGGTATAGTTTTTTGTCATACCAATTTTTTAACATATCAGGTTCACGTTTAGCTAAATCGCCACGCATCGGAAAGCCTGTTTCAGGCAGGTTAAGAGTGTTTTTGTAATCAACTGTCATTGTTATCTACCAATTTAATCAATATTTTTGTAAAAATTTCTAAAAATCAGACCGCTTGAAAATACTTTCTTACCATCATGACATCCTGCTCAATTTGTGCTTTTAATGCTTCAAAACTTTCAAACTTGGTTTCGTTACGGATTTTTTGCAGAAAGATAACCTCAATCGCTTCTCCATAAATGGAATCATTAAAATCAAAAATATGCACTTCCAGCAACGGCTTTGTACCGTTAATGGTTGGACGATTACCGACATTCGCAATGCCGTTAAATTTACCTTGAGGCGTTTCTACTTGTACAGCATATACGCCTTGAATCGGGGTAACCAAGCGATTTAACAAAATATTTGCTGTTGGAAAACCAATCGTTCTACCGAGTTTGTTACCGTGAGCGACCCGCCCGCAAATACTGTAAGGTTTACCGAGTGACTTTTCAGCAAGGCTAAGATCATCGTTTTTCAAAGCTTCACGAATAAGAGAGCTACTAATACGCTCCTCATTTAAGCTATGCGTGTGACTTTCTTCCACCGCAAAACGGTATTTCAGCCCGGCGTTGCGTAAAGTTTCAAAACTGCCGGCACGCTTAGCACCAAAGCGAAAATCATCGCCAACGCTTAGATAACGCACTTTTAGCTGTTTCGCTAATAAATCACTGATGAAATCCTCTGCAGAAATATGGGCAAACTTTTCGCCGAAACGTACACATAATACAAAATCTACTCCGGCTTCTTCTAAATATTTCAATTTATCACGTAGCCTCATCAGGCGGGCCGGAGGATTACAAGCGATCAAGTTTCCATTTTTTTTTGCAAAAAATTCTCGAGGTTGTGGCTCAAATAACATCACAACTGAAGGTAAATTCAGCTCTAATGCCTTATCACACAAACGACTTAAAATATTTTGATGACCGATATGCACGCCATCGAAATTTCCAATTGAGAGAACACAGCCCTTATTCAAAGCGCCATATTTTGCTAAATTGTGAAAACCTCGAATAAGTTGCATAAAAAAGAGACCGTTTTATAAGTGAAAATTGCTGTGATTATAGCGATAAATCAATAAAAAAGGAAAAATTTCCGTATATTTTTTACCTATAGCGAAAGAAAAATATAGGTTCTGCCTATTAACTAACCAAGTTGTTAAACGAGGAATCTGATAGGTTAAAAAAATGAAAAATATCGCATCAAAATTACTTCTATACGATAAAAATATATTCAAATGCTACATTTTGCTATATGATTGAGAATAAAAAATAAGGAAATATAAGGAAATAATTATGACGGACTTTGCTTATCTTCAACAAAAACGTAAACAGCTCAAACTGAAAGTAAACGAAATTTGCGAGCAAGCAGGCTTAACCCGCGCTTATTTTAACCAGTTAGTCAGCGGTAAAATCAAAAATCCCAGTGCCAGCAAGCTCAAGGCTTTACATAGAGTCTTAAACATTGCGGAAGATAACAATGAAAGAGCCGGGGTTATTTTCGGGAAATTCTACCCAATTCATACAGGTCATATTAATATGATTTATGAAGCATTTAGTAAAGTAGATGTGCTTCATGTAGTTGTCTGTACCGATTCTGAGCGTGACTTACGCCTGTTCGAACAAAGTAAAATGAAGCGGATGCCGACTAACGAAGATCGTTTACGTTGGGTACAGCAAATTTTTAAATATCAACAAAAACAAATATTTATTCATCATTTGGTAGAAGACGGTATTCCAAGTTATCCAAACGGTTGGGAAGGTTGGTCGACTAGGGTGAAAGAGTTATTTTCCGAACATAATATTAACCCAAGCATCGTTTTTAGCAGCGAAGTTCAAGACAAAGAACCTTACGAAAAATATTTGGGCTTAGAAGTTGAATTAGTGGATCCTGCCCGTGAATCTTTCAACGTTTCTGCGACTCAAATTCGTAATAATCCATTCCAATATTGGCGTTTTATTCCAAAAGAGGTTCGTCCGTTCTTTGTGAAAACGATCGCAATTTTAGGGGGTGAAAGTAGCGGTAAATCGGTGCTTGTCAGTAAGTTGGCAAATGTATTTAATACGACTTCTGCGTGGGAATATGGGCGTGAATTCGTGTTTGAACAGCTAGGGGGCAATGAACAAGCAATGCAATATTCAGATTATCCGCAGATGGTATTAGGTCATCAGCGTTATGTCGATTATGCTATGAAACACGCCCATAAAGTGGCTATTATTGATACTGATTACATTACAACCCAAGCATTTTGTATTCAATATGAAGGAAAAGCACATCCGTTCTTGGATTCAATGATTAGAGAGTATCCGTTTGATGTTACCATCCTGCTTTCAAACAATACAAAATGGGTGGCAGATGGTTTACGCAGTTTAGGCTCGAAAAAACAGCGTCAGCAATTTCAGCAATTATTGAAAAAATTATTGGAAAAATACCGAATTCCTTATATTGAAATTGAGTCTCCGAGCTATTTGGACAGATACAATCAAACTAAAGAAGTGGTTGAGGCGATTTTAAACGAGGAACCTATTCCACTACAATTTAAGCAATATAATTTAGACGAAACACAATAAAGCTCACGGAAAAAATAACATGATACTTTTTGCAGGTGATCCACACGGCAGCTATGACCATCTTTATCCCATTCTCAAAGCACAGACTGAGGAAGTGGCATTAGTCATCCTAGGTGATCTCCAATTAACTACTCCGGATGAACTGGATAAACTCTCGCAATATTGCGATATTTGGTTTATTCACGGTAACCATGATAGTAAAACGGTTGCCTCTTTCGATGCTATTTGGAATAGTGCCTGGAAAGAGCGAAATATCCACGGTAAGGTAGTTGATATTCAAGGGGTAAAAATTGCCGGTGTTGGCGGTGTTTTTCGAGGTCATATCTGGATGCCGCCAAACCGACCGATGTTTTTTGATCCTATTCACTTCTGCCAATATTCTCCACAAGAAAAAATTTGGCGGGGAGGCGTTCCGCTAAGGCACCGCTCTTCAATTTTTCCGTCGGATTTTGAAGCTCTCGAAGCTCAAAAAGCTGACATTTTAATTACGCATGAAGCGCCTAAACCACATCCACAAGGTTTTTCGGTAATTAACCAGTTAGCCAAAAAACTAGGGGTAACTAAAATATTCCATGGGCATCATCACGATAATTTTAATTACAGCCACTTAAAACACCATCAGGAATGCCAAATTTATAATATCGGCTTTCGTAGTCTTGCTGATATCGATGGTAATTATCTAATTTTGGGTGTGGATGACAGAGATAAATCGCTAAAAATTTGATTGAATTAAATAAATTAGCATTTTTATACTTTTTCATTAATCCATTTATCAGTAGAATGAAATCAACTTGTAACATAAACGTTATGAAAAGAATTGATAAATTAAATTCGAGGTTTAAAAAATGAAAACCCCACAAATCTTAATTGTTGAAGATGAATTGGTAACAAGAAATATGCTTAAAGGCATTTTCGAAGGTGAAGGGTATCAAGTATTTGAAGCATCTGATGGTGCCGAGATGCATACGGTTCTCAACAACCAAGAAATTAATCTGGTGATAATGGATATTAATCTACCGGGTAAAAACGGCTTAATTTTAGCTCGAGAAATCCGAGAGAATATGAAACTACCTCTTATGTTTTTAACCGGTAGAGATAATGAGATTGATAAAATTCTAGGATTAGAAATCGGTGCCGATGACTATATTACTAAACCTTTCAATCCTCGTGAGCTAACCATTCGTGCTAGAAATTTGCTGCAACGCACAATGGCAAATACGGAAAAAGCAGTTAAAGTACAAACGGAAATTGATAGTTATCATTTCAATGGCTGGACATTAGATATTAACAGTCATAGCTTAATCAGCCCCGAAGGTGAAGTAAATAAATTGCCTCGTAGTGAGTTTAGAGCCTTGTTACACTTCTGCGAAAATCCGGGGAAAATCCAAACACGAGAAGATTTATTGAAAAAAATGGCTGGGCGAGAGCTAAAACCACACGACAGAACGGTTGATGTTACTATTCGTCGTATTCGTAAACACTTTGAAGATCATCCAAGTACCCCAGAAATTATTGTTACAATTCATGGCGAAGGTTATCGCTTCTGTGGCAATATTGAATAATCATATAGGAGTCATTTATGAAAAAACTAACTATAGTTGCATTAGCTTGCCTATTTTCTACTCATGCCTTTGCAGCACCTGTAGGTCAAACTTTTACTGGTGTTGGAGTAGGGGTAGATGTTACCACGACTAAATACGATGTTAACGGTGTTAAAAGCAAGCAATCAACGGGACCAACTCTTGTGGTTGATTACGGTATTGATCAAGGTAATAATTTTATCGGTATCGTACAAGGTAAAGCAAAATTAGGTAGCACTAAAGTCTTTAATGATGCAAAACAAAAGCATAAATATACGATTGCCTATCAACAAGGTTATCGCGTAGGTTCAGACTTACTTCCTTACGTGAAAGTGGACGCAAGCTCAAGCAAAGTAGGGAATGATACTTTCCGTGGTTTCGGTATTGGTGCCGGTGCAAAATACGCTATATCAAGCGATGTAGAAATCGGTGCGGAATACACACGTGAAAATTTAAAACGTGGTGGAACAAAACTAAAAGGAAATTTATTCTCAGCGAATGCGACTTATCGTTTCTAAATCGATCTTAATCAGCGGTAAAATTTTTGAAAAAAATGACCGCTTGTAATAAAAAGAGCCTGTCTTCAGGCTCTTTTCATATCAATTAATATAATACTCTGGCACGAATGGTTCCTTCAATCGCTTTCAAACGTTGTAATGCGTTATCTACATCATCACACTCAACATCAATCACCACATAACCAATAGTTGGATCTGTTTGTAAATATTGTGCTGCAATGTTCACATTCGATTCCACAAACACTTGGTTAATTTGATTTAAGATACCCGGGCGATTCTCATGAATGTGTAATAAACGCTTAGTTTGGTTATGAATCGGCAAAGAAACTTCAGGAAAGTTTACTGCCGATAAGGTTGAGCCATTATCCGAATATTTCACAAATTTATTTGCCACTTCCGTACCGATATTAGCTTGTGCTTCAGATGTCGAACCACCAATGTGTGGTGTTAAAATCACATTGTCAAATTTACACAATGGCGAGATAAATGGATCGTTAATGGATGCAGGTTCCTCCGGAAATACATCAATTGCCGCACCACGCAAAGAACCCTCTTCAAGACGAGCCGCTAAAGCATCTAAATCCACTACTGTACCACGTGCCGCATTAATTAGCACAGAGCCATTCTTAAGCTGGGCAATACGCTGTGCACTCATTAAGTTTTTAGTCGATTCAATTTCCGGCACATGTAATGAAATCATATCGCAAGTAGAAAGCAAATGCTCTAATGTTGGGACTTGCTGTGCATTGCCAAGTGGTAATTTATTTTCTACATCATAGAAATAGACGTTCATCCCAATAGCTTCAGCAAGAATACTTAACTGCGAGCCGATATGTCCATAGCCCACAATACCTAATTTCTTACCACGCACTTCATTTGAGCCGGCTGCCGATTTATTCCAAACACCGCGATGCACCTCAGCATTGGCAGTTGGCACTTGACGCATAAGCAAAATCATTTCAGCTAATACTAATTCTGCCACAGAACGGGTGTTTGAGAATGGGGCATTAAATACCGGAATACCACGTCTCTTCGCTGCATCTAAATCAACCTGGTTGGTACCGATACAAAAACAGCCTACTGCAATTAACTTTTGAGCATGAGCGAGCACTTCTTCAGTTAAAAATGTACGTGATCGGATCCCGATAAAATGAGCATCTTTAATCGCATCAAGCAACTCTTGACCGTCTAATGCCTTCTTGTGTACTTCAATATTGGTATAGCCTGCAGCTAAAAGCACATCTATTGCATTTTGATGTACTCCTTCAAGCAGGAGGAATTTAATCTTTGATTTATCCAAAGAAATTTTTGTCATGCTTTGCTCCTAGTTATATTTTGTGTTTGCGATATAAAATTATTCTAAAATAACAGCACCTTCAGGTGTACCAACAATAGTTACGTTAGCAAAACGTTGTGCAAAAATACCATTAGTTACCACACCTGCAATATTATTAATTGTATGTTCCATCTTTAGTGGCTCTAAGATTTGGAAATTATGCACATCTAAAATCACATTACCATTGTCTGTTACCACACCTTCACGGTATTCCGGCGAACCACCTAACGCAACTAACTGACGGGCAACATAAGAACGTGCCATCGGAATCACTTCAACCGGCAACGGGAAAGTTGAACCCAACACACCTACTTGCTTTGAACTATCTACAATACAGATAAATTTCTTAGCCAGAGAACTGACGATTTTTTCGCGGGTTAATGCTGCACCACCACCTTTAATCATCGCACCTTGAGGCGTAATCTCATCTGCACCATCAATATAAACATCTAGCTCACTGACTTCATTAGCACTAAATACTTCAATTCCGATTTCACGCAGACGATCTTCCGATGCCTTTGATGCAGCGACTGCCCCTTTGATATCATCTTTCATTGAAGCCAAAGCATCAATAAAGCAATTTACTGTTGAGCCGCTACCCACCCCGACAATTGTATCCGGCTTAACAAATTTTAACGCAGCTTGAGCCGCAATTTTTTTCATCTTTTGTTGGTTCATTATTTATTCCTTTTAAGCAACAAGCGGTCATATTTTGCAATTTTTTTACAAAATATGACCGCTTGGATTAATTACGTTTTACTGCTTCAACAATCTCTTCCGCACAGCTTTGAGCCAGTTGCCCATCTTCACACTCAACCATCACACGAATTAATGGTTCGGTGCCTGACTTACGCAACAGGATACGCCCTTTTCCTGCTAAGCGTTTTTCTACTTCTGCCGCTACCGCTTTTACTTCATCGCTTTCAAGCGGATTAGCAGAGCCTTTCTCAAAACGAACATTAAGCAATACCTGTGGGAATAACGGCACAGCTTTAGCCAAATCATTGAGACTTAATTTATGGCTTGCCATTGCGGCCAATACTTGTAGTGAAGCGATAATGCCATCACCTGTGGTGTTTTTATCTAACACAATAATATGACCCGAATTTTCACCGCCCAATTTCCAGCCTTTCTCTTTTAGCTGTTCTAACACATAGCGGTCCCCTACGTTCGCACGAGAAAACGGAATCGCTAACTCTTTTAACGCCAATTCCAAACTCATATTACTCATTAAGGTACCAACTACCCCGCCCTGTAATTTACCTGAACGCAGAGCTTCACGAGCCAAAATAAACAGGATTTGGTCACCATCCACCTTGTTACCGAGATGATCGACCATAATCAAACGGTCGCCATCACCATCGTAGGCCAAACCAACATCTGCACCTGATTCAATAACCACTTTTTGTAATGCTTTAATATCAGTCGCACCACATTTTTCGTTGATATTTAAACCATCCGGTTTAGTACCGATTTCAAGCACCTCTGCGCCTAATTCACGCATTACATTTGGCGCGATATGGTAAGTTGCACCATTGGCACTATCTACCACAATTTTATAACCCTCAAGGCTTAATTCTGAAGGGAAAGTCCCTTTACAAAATTCAATATAACGCCCTGCTGCATCATTAATACGACTTGCTCGACCTAAGTTGGCGGAATCTACGCAGTCCATTGGAGCATCTAGCATCGCTTCGATGGCTTCTTCAATTTCGTCCGGCAACTTTTCGCCCACAGAGGAGAAAAATTTAATGCCATTATCATAATAAGGGTTATGTGAAGCCGAAATCACAATACCCGCTTCTGCACGGAATGTACGGGTTAAATACGCAATAGCCGGGGTTGGCATCGGACCAACGAAGACAGCCGATAAACCGGCTGCCGTTAAACCTGCTTCAAGAGCAGATTCCAACATATAACCGGAAATACGGGTATCTTTACCAATCAGCACTTTTTTAGTGCCTTGAGTGGCAAGTACCTTACCGGCTGCCCAACCTAATTTTAATGCAAATTCAGGCGTAATCGGGAATTTTCCCACTTCACCACGCACACCGTCTGTGCCGAAATATTTACGAGCCATTATGATTCCTAGTTTTATAACAAAAGTTTATTTTAAAAAATATTGATAAGCCGGGCTTTCACTGACGTTTTGGAAACGATAACCAAGCTGTTCTAAATGTTTGTTTAATTCTACTTCATCGCCATGATTTAATGCAAATGCTGCCAAAATATCTCCATAATCGGAGCCGTGTGCACGATAATGGAACAAAGAAATATCCCAATCGGTTAGGGTTTGTAAGAATTTCAGTAACGCTCCTTTCTGTTCAGGGAATTCAAAACTATAAAGCTGTTCGTTCTCGATAGAAGTTGTACGTCCACCCACCATATAGCGAATATGGGTTTTAGCGATATCATCATCGGATAAATCCGCCACATCATAACCATTCTGTTGAAGATCTTTAATGATATCCAATTTTTCTGCCGAACCACTAATACGCACACCGACAAAAACACACGCCTTGTTATCATCTGAATGGCGATAATTAAATTCAGTTACCGCACGGTCACCTAAAATTTGGCAGAATTTCAAGAAGCTGCCTTTTTGCTCCGGAATAGTAACCGCCAAAATCGCCTCACGCTTTTCACCAATTTCACAGCGTTCGGAAACAAAACGTAAGGTATGGAAATTTAAGTTCGCCCCGGAAAGAATACAGGCTAAGTTTTTACCTTCTAATTGATGTAATTTCACATATTTTTTCAAACCGGCAAGGGAAGCGGCTCCTGATGGTTCAGAAATCGCACGTACATTCTCAAAAATCAGTTTCATTGAGGCACAAATTTCATCATTATCCACCAAAACTACATCATCCACATATTGCTGACATAAACGGAAAGTTTCCTCACCAATACGTTTTACCGCAATACCGTCGGCAAATAGCCCCACTCGCTCTAAGTCAGTCGGCTGGCCTTGCTTTAAAGCATGATAAAGGCAAGCAGAATCTTTAGACTCCACACCAATCACTTTAATATTGGGCAAAACTTGCTTAATCAGCACCGCCACACCGGCAATTAAGCCACCGCCACCAACAGGAATAAAGACATAGTCTAAATCAGATTTTTGCTGAACCAGCTCCAAACCGATCGTGCCTTGCCCGGCAATGACGGCAGGACTATCAAACGGATGAATAAAAGTCATCCCCAATTCACCGGAAAGTGAAATAGCTTTAGCTTTCGCCTCATCAAAATTAGCGCCGTATAGCAGCACTTCCCCCCCAAAACCACGCACGGCATCTACTTTAATTGCAGGCGTGTTCTGCGGCATCACAATTAATGCTTTCAAACCTAAATGCTTTGCCGAAAGTGCAACGCCTTGTGCATGGTTACCGGCTGAAGCAGCAATAACACCGGCTTCTTTTTGCTCTTTGGTTAAATTGGAGATCATCGCAAAAGCGCCACGTAATTTAAAACTATGCACCGGTTGGCGATCTTCACGTTTAATAAAAATCTGATTACTTAAACGTTCAGATAATTTTTCCATTTTTTGCAAAGGGGTAACTTGTGCTAAATCATAAATATTGGCACTTAAAATCGCACGTAGATAGTCGATAGCAGATTGGTTTTGTTTGGTTTCACTCATATTTTGAAAGGTTGTTATCATATTTAGATTTTTATAAAGATATTGGTAAATTTTTAGCAAAATTTAACCGCTTACCACTATCCTCATAGGCTGAAAGTAGCTATCCCTCCATAAAGGAGGGATAAACTAAATTAGTGATGACCACCACAACCACAGCCACCGTGATTATGATGATGGTGATCATGGTCGTGTCCGCCACAGCAACCTTCGTGGTCGTGCTCATGCCCATGACCGCCGCAACCACAGCCACCGTGTCCACCGTGAACATGGCCGTGAGCAATCTCTTCTTCTGTCGCTTCACGCACGCCAACCACTTCTACCGAGAATAATAACTCTTGACCGGCTAGCATATGGTTACCGTCAACAACCACTTCGTCACCATCAACTTCAGTGATCACAACCGGTAGCGGGCCTAAATCGGTATCTGCGATAAAACGCATACCTACTTCTAATTCATCCACGCCCATAAAGACTTCTTTCGGCACACGTTGAACCATATTGTCGTTGTATTCACCATAACCTTCTTCCGGTTTTACACGCACCTCAAACACATCGCCAACCGCTTTGCCTTCTAAAGCTTTTTCTAAACCTTCCACTAAATTGTTATGACCGTGCAAGTATTCTAACGGCTGATTTACCGGTGCTTCATCAACTAATACACCTTCTTGCGTACGAACTTGATAAGCAATACTTGGCACTAAATCTTTGGTAATTTTCATATTGAATCCTTTTAATTCATCTGTTTTATAAAATAGCAAACCATTGTAACGCTTTATTTTATATTTGCAATCTATCCGCGAATTTTAACCGCTTGTAACATGCATTAGTCAATGATATCAGGTGTTACTGCATCCACTACATCTACGGCTGTCCCCACAACACCGCCAACAACAGAAGTAACTAGGCAACCACTCAGTAAAATTGTTGCCGAAATTACACCACATAATTTGATTAATTTTTTCATTTTCTCACCCTTTTCAAAACAAAAAAACAGCCCTAATCAAGAATTAGGGCTGCATAAAACTCGCTACGTAAAATTATTTTTCTTCAGCAATAAAACGATATGCTAGCGCACCAATAATTGCCCCAACAATTGGTGCAACCCAGAACAACCATAATTGTTCAACAGCCCAGCTACCTTGGAATAACGCCACACCGGTTGAACGCGCAGGGTTTACAGAGGTATTAGTTACCGGAATGCTGATTAAGTGGATTAAGGTTAACGCCAAACCGATGGCAATCGGGGCAAAGCCTACCGGTGCACGTTTATCGGTTGCTCCCATAATAATGATTAAGAAAAACGCGGTTAAGACGATTTCAATTAACAATGCTGCTGTTAAGCTATAACCGTGAGGAGAATGTTCCCCATAACCATTGCTTGCAAAACCCGCGGTTACATCAAAAGTCGGAATGCCTGAAGCAATAGCATATAATACGGCAGCGGCTGCAATCGCACCAATTACTTGTGCTGCAATATAAGGCAGTAAATCTTTCGCATTAAAACGACCACCAACCAATAAGCCGATAGATACAGCAGGGTTAAAGTGACCACCGGAAATATGACCAACTGCATACGCCATAGTTAATACGGTTAAACCGAAGGCTAATGATACACCTGCATAACCAATACCTAACTCAGGAATACCGGCTGCAAGTACTGCACTACCACAACCGCCAAATACTAACCAAAATGTACCGAAAAACTCAGCAAAATACTTTTTCATTTTTTGTCCTTACCTTTTAAGGTGAATAACACATAATGTGTTTTACTTTCCGAATGCTATTTCTAGCCAAATAAAAATATGAGCATCTAAGAATAAATTAAATGCTCATATTCCTAGTATAAACTGATTTTGTGCCCAAATTAAGCAGACATACAAGTCTATACAAATCTATACATTTCTATTCAAATTCCACATTTCCTGACGCACTGGCAGAAATGGTCGTCTTACCTGCTTCTAATGGAATTTGTTCCATTGAGTTACTTTCCGACATCTTAGGTGCAGCCGCCATAGCATACATTCGCTCTTGGCGATAATATGGATGGTTAGCGCCGCCATCATTCGGGGTCTGGATATTAATATTGCTCAGCTTATATTTCTTCGCGCCTAGCCCTTTTTGGATAATATCCGCTTTGTGTTGGAATTTATGGATAATTTCAAGAGTCATCTCATCTTCAAGAGAAGCCATTTTTTCCGGCGAAACACTAAAATCAATATAGCTAATCGCCACATCTTTACCTAAATTCTCAAGCACTGCTGCCATTGCTTCAAAATCTTTACTTTTGAGATTAATGCTGCCTGTAGTTTCCCAACCGTCAATATTGCCTTTGCTGTTATAGTTTACATTATTGGTTAAACCTTCAGCCTGCACTTCAATATTCGGATATTTCTTCGCTTCTTCCAACACACGATTCAAATTTAACGACACGGATTTTTTTAACTCCGGCAAAGATTTTCCCGATTTACGGCTATATACATTTGCCTGCATTAAATCTTTATCTACGGTACGGCTTACTTCTGTTGAAAAATTAAAGGTTGATGTTTTCTCTTTATTTTCAGCAGTAGCTGTTTCTGCTGAGGCTGACATTGTCGCGACTGCAAGCGGTAAAATAGTTAGAAAATTTTTCAATTTCATAGAAATGTTATCCTTAAAGTGATTAAACACTGTTCTTTTGATTTATAACTATTAAGAAAGTTCAATAGGCACAATCGAAAGCACTAGGGCGTGTTCTTTTTCCTCATGCTGAATAATTTGCCAACGAATGTTATAGCCGGCTAAGCTCATCCCGTAAATTCGTTCCGAGCTTTTCCCCTGTTGATAGGCTGGGCGAGGATCTTGAGCAATCACATCACGAATAAACATAAGTGGGTGCTCAATACTGAATTTTGCAAAATTTTGGCAGAATTTAACCGCTTGTGTAGCCTGCTCACTAAACATAACGTCTAATTTTGCCTCCGGCTTGTATTGAGCAAAGCCCGAAATCGCATCAGGCTCACTATCTGCATAAGCAATATAGGGTTTAATATCCAAAATCGGCGTGCCATTAACTAAATCCACACTCCCTAATCTTAAATACACCTCGCCGCCTTTAACCACAATTTCTTCTAATTTTACTTTGGATAACCCAATCGAATTCGGGCGATGAGTCGCTCGACTGGCAAACACGCCGATACGCTCATTCCCGCCCAAGCGAGGCGGTCTGACGGTAGCGTGCCAATCCCGTTCGCGAATTTGATGAAATTGGAAAATCAGCCAAATATGGCTAAATTGCTCCAAGCCTCGTACTGCATCAGCCGTGTTGTAAGTCGGTACTAACTTTAAAAGCCCATGGCCCTCACAAACCAAATTAGGCTGACGAGGGACGGAAAATTTTTCATCATAAGGGCTTTCAATAAAACCAATAGGTACATATTGAATAGGGGATAATTGGATCTGGGTAGAGTTCATTGGCATTTTTTCTGCTAAAATAAGAGCGATTACCTGTTATTTTAAACGAAATGTATTTTATGAACAAAAATTCTTATTTTTCTATTTGGTTCACCACAGCTCGTCCAAAAACTTTACCGCTTGCCTTGGCATCGATTACTGTCGGCTCTGCTCTCGCACATTGGGCGGGGAAGTTTGATTTTATCACCACACTTCTTGCCTTTATCACTACCATTTTATTGCAGATTTTATCTAACTTCGCTAATGATTACGGTGATCACGTTAAAGGCTCAGACACCCAAGAGCGAATTGGGCCGTTGCGTGCCATTCAGCAAGGGGCGATCAGCGGTGAGCAACTTAAAAAAGCGGTGATTGTGCTAAGCATGCTTTCGTTTTTTTCCGGTGTGGCGTTAAGCATGTACGCTTATGAAAGCATTGAAGATCTATTTTTCTTTATCGGGCTGGGCTTGGTGTCGATTTTCGCAGCCATTACCTACACCGTGGGCAAAAAGGCTTATGGCTATTTGGGGCTAGGCGATCTGTTCGTACTGATTTTCTTTGGCTTCGTAGCAGTTATCGGGGTATTTTATTTACAGGCACATAGCCTACCACCAATGATTTTACTTCCTGCCTTTGGTTGTGGTTTACTTTCGGTTGCGGTTTTAAATATCAATAACTTACGTGATATTAACCAAGATAGACAAGCCGGCAAGAATACCCTGATTGTGCGAATCGGTAGCCAAAACGGGCGAAAATATCACGTTGTACTGCTCGTGCTAGCGGTCATTTCTTACCTGATTTTTGCAATATCCGAATTTCAGCATTGGTACAGCTTCCTATTCTTACTAGCCGTACCACTCCTTGCCAAACACGCTCGATTTGTCTATTTACATAAAGATCCGAAAGAGCTTTACCCGATTTTAGGGCAAATGGCAGGTTTGGCATTAATCACAAATCTACTGTTTAGTTTAGGAATTGTGTTGGGCTAAAGTGTAAAATTTTGGCAAAAATAAACCGCTTGTATAACAACAAGCGGTTCTTTTTTGCAAGAAATTTGCAATTACTCTTCCTTTTTAAAGAAGCCGTCTTTCTCACCACGCTGATAATCCAGATTCAGTAATTCATTTGCTTGATACCAAGGTAAATCGACCTCCACATAACCTTCTGCGTAAGGCCCAAGCTCGTAAGGCGGGTAAACAAACACAATCCCGCTTGTACCGAAATAGAACTCCGATGAAATGCGAAACTCTTTTTTATCCGCAAATCCATTATATTTACCGTTTTCGTCCACTCGTAATACAGCATAGTTTTCCCAAAGCGCCTCTTTAAGCTTAGCTTGATTTTTTTCACTTACTAAATCATTGAGACTAATCACCGATTTTTTATTTAAATCCACATTTATATAGCTTGTGTGGTGTAATCCATGAGCTCCTCCACTATAGGAAAAAGGCTGCATACTAAAAGTGACAATATTATTACGCTGCCCGATAAAATCACTCAAAATGCTCTCCTCATAACCAAATACAGGCTCTTCTTTCGCACTCTTTACCATATCTTGGTAAATTTCTTCACGGCTTTTGATTAAGTCTTGCTCTGTCGGATTCTGCAATTTTCGACCTTGCTCTTCATTGTAATCATACGCAAATTTAATCAGAATGTTGTTAAGCCACATTAAGTTGGTTTTTGGAATCGTCACAAATGAAGTCACTTTAGTCTCTTCAATCGCATATTCTTCTTTTGGATCGACTTTGTGTTTAATCACTTCACTCTTGTCGAAAATTTTAGCAATTTCCACCTGAAGCGGAATATTTTGTTGTGCCTTAGCAAGTTCTGCTTTCAGGGTTTCATTTTCAGCTTTCGCAGTTTTTAAATCCGTTTCTAACTGAACCACTGCTTTCTCAGCATTTTGTAGTTTTTGAAGGGTTTCTTTGTCTTCGCAAGCTGTTGTGACAAATACAGATACAATCATCAGGGCTAATAGGGATTTTTTCATATCGTTTCATTCCTATTTGGTAAAAAATTTGGGAAATCCGACCGCTTGTAGGCAGTTTTAGATAAAAAAATCCCCCGTACCAATAGGCACAGGGGAAATGATTAATCGTCTAAGAAACTGCGTAACGTTTCTGAACGGCTTGGGTGGCGGAGTTTACGCAACGCTTTTGCCTCAATCTGACGAATACGTTCACGGGTTACATCAAACTGTTTACCCACTTCCTCAAGGGTATGGTCAGTATTCATATCAATACCGAAACGCATACGCAGAACTTTCGCTTCTCTCGGAGTTAAGCCTTCCAGCACTTCGTTAGTTGCCATACGTAGGCTCTCAGCGGTTGCAGAATCAAGTGGTAATTCAAGGCTTTCGTCTTGAATGAAATCACCTAAATGTGAATCGTCGTCATCACCGATTGGCGTTTCCATTGAAATCGGCTCTTTAGCAATCTTCAGCACTTTACGGATTTTATCTTCCGGCATGCCCATACGCTCTGCCAGCTCTTCCGGCGTTGCTTCACGCCCCATTTCCTGTAAACATTGGCGAGAAATACGGTTCAATTTGTTGATTGTTTCAATCATATGCACCGGAATACGGATGGTACGGGCTTGATCCGCAATTGAGCGGGTAATAGCTTGGCGAATCCACCATGTTGCATAAGTCGAGAATTTGTAACCACGGCGATATTCAAATTTATCTACCGCCTTCATCAAACCGATATTGCCCTCTTGAATCAAGTCTAGGAACTGCAAACCACGGTTGGTGTATTTTTTCGCAATCGAGATAACCAAACGTAAGTTAGCTTCCACCATCTCTTTTTTCGCACGGCGGGCTTTCAATTCACCATTTGCAATACGTCCACCAATTTCACGAATCTGTGAAATCGTCAAACCGGATGTTTGCTCTAAATTCTGTAAATTAGCAATGTTAGCACGGATATTATCAACATAATTCGCGAGTTTTGGTGCTGCATTTTTCTTCGCATTAATCGCTTTTTCAATCCAAGCCTCACTTAATTCATGGCCTTGGAAAGCTTTTAGGAAATCCGTTTTTTTCATGCCGGCATATTCAACTGCATAACGCTGAATTTGACGTTCTTCCGCACGTACTTGCTTCATCAGCTTTTGCATTGATTCTACAAGTAAATCAAATTGTTTTGGCACTAAGCGGAATTCGCGGAAAATATTGGACAGAATTTCAATCTGCTCTTTCGCTTTCTTGCTGGTTCGGCCATGTTTTTGAATGAACACCAATACCTTTTGGTGCTGGCTACGTAACGCTTCAAATTTTTCACGAGCCAGTTCAGGGTCAATAGAGCTATCATCGCTGCTGTCTGAGTTACTATCAGATTCTTCATCTTCGTTTTCATCGTCTTCGACATCCGCTACCGCTTCAGTATTTTCATCATCAATATCAACTTCTAGATCTGCTTCTGATAATTCCTCTGCTGCATTTGGATCGACAAAAGCCGTGACCAAATCTGATAAACGCATTTCACCGCCCTCAACCTGAGCGTAGCAATTTAAAAGCCCTTCTAAAGCTTCAGGATATTCTGCAATTGCACATTGAACTTCGTTAATGCCATCTTCAATACGCTTAGCAATATCAATCTCACCTTCACGGGTTAAAAGTTCTACTGTGCCCATTTCACGCATATACATACGTACAGGGTCAGTAGTACGACCTAATTCTGATTCTACGGTAGAAAGCACCTTAGTTGCTTCTTCTACTACGTCTTCATCGGCAATATTTTCAGCAAGTAATAAATCATCCGTATCCGGAGCAACTTCCAGTACTTGGATCCCCATATCGTTGATCATCTGAATAATATCTTCGATTTGCTCTGCATCAACTAACTCTTCAGGTAAGTGATCGTGAACCTCAGAAAGTGTTAAATAACCTTGTTCACGTCCTTGAGTAATCAGAAGTTCTAATTGAGATTGCTGTTCTAATTGTTGATCTGCTTGGTTTTCCATAGTGTATCCGTTTATTATGCGAGCATAAAAATAGTAGTGGATTATACCACTAAATTTAGGTTTACTGGTAAATTTGAAAAAAAATTCTGTTATTGATATCTCCCCTCTTTAGCAAAGAGGGTAACTTGATCGAGAGTAAAATTCTACTGAAACATCAAAATCGCGTATTCTTGTTTCTCATCATCGGTTAAACCAACGGTTCTGTCTTTAGCAATAAGCTCTTCTTTGCGTAATTCGACTAAATTAGCATAGAGAAAATCAAGGGTTTCAATAAAAGTTGTTTCAATATTTTCCGGCAAGACTAAATGCTCCCAGTTTGCCAGTGTTTCAACGATTCTATATTGGGGATGCTCCCGATAATGTTCAAGTAGCCCCCCCATACTAATACCTGCATTTTGCTGACAGGTTAGCACTAAATCCGTTAATAACTCAAACCCCGGATCTTTTAATGCTTTTAATGAAGAAACCTCCGGAACAAATTTAACTAAATAAGGGTTCTGTAGTAACAAGGCAATCAGCAATCGCATTGGCGTACGTTTAATTTTTACCGCTTGATACACCTGGTTTTCGTCTGCCTTTTTGTTCGGCAGCATAGATTCTAATTGTGATATATCGAAAATACCCAGTTTCTGACCTAAAATGTTGCGTAAATAAACTCGTAACATTTCCCCCGGGATGCGGTTAATTAACGGTATAGCTAACGCTGCAAGCTTAGATTTACCTTCTTTCGAAGATAAATCAACATCTACCAATAAACTATCAAATAAAAAATCGCTTAACGATTTGGCATTTTCCGTCAAATATTGTTCAAAACCAACTTTTCCTTGTGAGCGCACAAAAGTATCCGGATCTTCCCCATCCGGCAGGAAAATAAATTTCAGCTGACGACCATCGTGCAAATAAGCTAGGGCATTTTCTAGTGCCCGCCAAGCAGCATCTCTTCCCGCTCTATCACCATCATAACAACAAACAATTTGCTCAGTATGACGAAATAGCTGCTGAATTTGATCGCCTGTAGTAGCTGTACCAAGCGATGCGACTACATTGTTTACCCCAAATTGAGCGAGGGCAACTACATCCATATAGCCTTCTACTACAAACAGATAATCCGGATTTTCATTAATTTGCAGGGCTTGATATAAGCCGTAAAGCTCACTGCCTTTATGATAAATCACTGTTTCCGGCGAGTTCATATACTTCGCCCCTTGCTCATCCCCAGGCAACACACGTCCGCCAAAAGCAATAACTCGCCCACGTTTATCTCGAATTGGGAACATCACTCGATTGCGAAATTTATCATAAATTCGACCGCTATCATTTTTAGTTAGCACACCGATATCTAATAATTTCTGCACATCTTCTTGGGATTGCCCGAAAGCTCTTAAAGCAGCATCAAAGGCATTCGGCGCAAAACCGATCTCAAAACGGCTAATAATCTCCTGCGATAACCCCCGCTCTTGCAAATAGCCCTGAGCCGCATCCTGGTGAGTTAAGTTTTGTTGATAAAACTTCGCCACAGCCTCCATTAATTCGTATAAATTGCGTTTAGTCTTGTAATTAGCTTGGGGCTTGCCGTCTTGATTGATAACATTCTCTCGCGGTACTTCCAAACCGTGCATTGCGGCCAGTTCTTCAATGGCTTCAGGGAACTCGAGCTTATCGTAATCCATCAAAAAACTGATAACATTACCGTGCGCACCACAGCCGAAGCAATGATAAAACTGTTTAGATTGGCTTACAGAGAAAGAAGGAGTCTTTTCATGATGAAAAGGGCAGCAGGCTTGATAATCCCGCCCGGCTTTTTTAAGCTTGACCCGACTGTTGATGACCTCAACAATATCGGTACGAGCGATGAGATCATCAATAAACGAACGTGGAATCATACCTTTCATTGATTGCCTCCTGCTCATAAAGATTCCACAAGCGATTATATTTCATCGGAATTTTGCAAAAATGCCCCAAAAATAAACCGCTTGTAATCAAAGGATAAAAACACCAAAACCGTGAGCCTAAAAGGAATCACGGTTTCGATAAATTTTTGCTAATCAGCTCTGCTAATTAGTATAAGCGTGTGTTACGTGCGTTCTCGCGGAAGTTACGTTTTGCGTGACGTTTAGCAAGTGATGCTTTTTCACGTTTACGGATTGTTGTTGGTTTTTCGTAGAATTCACGAGCACGAACTTCTGCTAATAAACCTGCTTTTTCGCAAGAGCGTTTGAAACGACGTAATGCTACGTCAAATGATTCATTTTCACGAACTTTAATTACTGGCATATGCCATCACCTCAGAAAAATATGATTAAATTAAACCGCACACAATTTTGGCGGCATAGAACAAAAAAGGTAGTGCATTCTACCTCAACAAAAAAGCAAAGTAAAGGGTAGATTCGTTGTCTTGTGCTTACAAATCGTATAACTTTTCAGTTGAAAAACTTAATGCAGGAAAAACAACAGATGTGGCAATATCATCTTCTGCTACAGGCTGAATACCGATATATTTATCCCCTTGTAGAACAAAAATTTGGATAGCACGAACTTCGGGAGAAACAATCCAATATTCTTTTACCCCACACTCTTGATACAGCTCATACTTATTTTTCATCTCTTTACGAGTATTGCCGGGCGATAAAATTTCAACAATTAAATCAGGGGCACCAATACAGCCTTTATCATCTAATTTTTCTTGGTCACAAATCACACACAGATCCGGCTGAACTACCGTTTTAATATTACCGTCTTTATCAGGAAAACGGACATCAAAGGGGGCTGCGTAAATTTGGCATCGATGATTATCAAAAACATCCAGAAATTTTGCAGTCAACTTCATAGAAATTCTTTGATGAAATCGTGTTGGAGCTGGCGACATTGCCAATATTTTGCCTTTAATAATTTCTACACGTTCTTTTATTTTCCACTTCAGATAATCTGCATAAGTGTAGCTAGCATTAGGATCTAACTGGCTGAAATTCGTGATTTCATTCATGGGTAATAAACTCATATCTGCCTCCTTAATGAACTAATATCTAACATTATGCTGAATAATCTCTCAAATTCAACCCTACTTTCTTAAAAAAGAGATAGATAGAGATAATTCAATCAAGATAAGGTAAAATAAATGCCATTAATTTTTCAATTTCATTTATAAGGTAACTTTATGCCGTTTAATTTCAGAAAAATAGAAAATAAGATGATACCGTTCTCTAATATGCTCGTCGCGCTTTTTTTTATCACGGTTTTAACCTTCAAAAAAGGCTACAGTTATGTACCAATGGCATTAAGTGTTATCGCCACTCTCACCTTCTTATTCCATCGTTTCAAATTAAAAAACAAATGGCAAATTGATAAAGAAGACAAATATCTTATTGGCGCCCTTATTACCTATTTTCTGACTTTTGTAATTTCGGCTGTTTGTAATGGTGATGGATTCCGTGAAATCGACAACCCAAGTCGAATTTTATTCTTTATCCCATTGATTTTTTTCTTCGGGCTGTACCCCATTAAAAAAACGACACTCTTTCACTTTGTTCCAATTGGGGCATTAGTAGTAGGGCTGTTAGCGATTTATCAGAAATTTGTTCTAAAATTAGTAAAGCCATTTCCTGCAATTATGAGTATTCAAGCAGGTGATATTGCTACTGTACTAGGCTTATTTAGTATCGCGATTGCATTTTACTGGTTTTCACAAAAGAAAAATAAAATTGGTATTTTATATATTTTATTTGCAGGACTAGGCTTACTTGCTAGTATTCTAACCGGTGCAAGAGGTGGATGGATTGCCTTCCCTGCTTGCTTCTTGATCATTCTGCTATTTAACTTTAAACAGATAAATAAAAAAATTATTGCCACTTCAGCCCTTTTATTAGGGCTTTCTCTCTCATTATTTATCTATAAGCCTGAATTCGGTATTCAAAAAAGATACAATGCAGCTAAAAGTGATATCACTCAATATTTTGAAAAAGATAAGAAAAACTCATCCCTAGGAGCACGTTTTGATATGTGGAAAAATGCACTGGTCGCAATAAGTGAAAAACCCTTATTAGGGCATGGCAGCTCTGGCTATGAAATTTTCAAAAAGAAACAAGTGGAATCTAAACAAATGGCTAAATCTACTTTAAGCTTTAATAGCTTACATAATCAATATTTAGAATCCTTCGTTAAAAGAGGTATTATCGGCTTTGCTGCACTCATGGCAATTTTACTCATTCCATTTGTAATTTTTGCAAGACACCTAAAAGCTGAAGACAGAGCAGTTAAATGCATTGCAGTTTTAGGTATAGTACATATTACTGCACACTCATTCTTTTTCTTAAGCCAATCTTTCTTAGCGCATAACTCCGGTTCAATATTTTATTTCTTTGTATTGATTTTGTTGTACCACTTAATTAAACACAAAGAGCAAGAACTTCAATAAAACGAAAAGGCAGAAATAATTTCTGCCTTTTATACTTTCCAAAAATTTGGATTCTCTAAATACCATTCCACTGTTTTACGGAGCCCACTCTCAAAAGTTTCTTGCGGCTGCCAGCCTAACTCTTTTTGAATTTTTGAAGAGTCGATCGCATAACGAGTATCATGACCCGGGCGATCTTGCACATAAGTAATTAAATCTGCGTAATATTTAACATTTTCGGGTTTATTAGGCACAAGCTCTTCCAATAAATCACAAATCGCACTTACCACCTCAATATTTGTTTTTTCTTGGTGAGAGCCGATATTATAAGTTTCTCCCACCCTACCTTGAGTTAAAACTTGATATAAAGCCCTAACATGATCTTCAACAAAAATCCAATCGCGAATTTGTAAACCATTACCATAAATCGGCAAAGGCTTTCCCTGTAATGCATTTGAAATCATAAGTGGGATCAATTTCTCAGGATGTTGATAAGGCCCAAAATTATTCGAACAGTGAGTAATCATCGTCGGTACACCATAGGTTCTATACCATGCACGGACTAAATGATCTGCCGAAGCCTTAGAGGCCGAATAAGGACTGCTAGGAGCATAAGGAGAATTTTCTTTGGATAATTCAACCGTTAATGGCAAATCACCAAATACCTCATCGGTTGAAATGTGATGAAAGCGAAAGGCTAATTTTCTAGTTTCCGGCAAGTTCATCCAATATTCATGAGCAGCTTCTAATAAAATATAAGTTCCAACAATGTTGGTTTGAATAAAATCAGCCGGACCAGTAATAGAACGATCCACATGACTTTCTGCTGCTAAATGCATAACAGCATCGGGTTGGTATTTGCAAAAAATCTCAGAAATTTGACCGCTTGCACAAATATCAGCGTGTTCAAAATAGTAGCGCGAACTCCACTCCACTGCAGACAAAGATGATAAATTAGCAGCATAGGTTAATTTATCCACATTGATAACTGTATGCGAGGTATCAGAGATAAGATAGCGAATAAGAACGGAGCCGATAAAGCCGGCTCCACCTGTTATCAAAATTGTTTTCATATCTTCTCTAATATCAATATAAAAAGATTATCTTGCCCCAAATCCTGTTAGCATCGTTTTTAATGTTTTAAAAATAATTAAAATATCTAGCCACAGAGAAAAGTTTTTAATGTAATAGAAGTCATGTTCAACTTTAACTCGAGTATCATCGACATCAGCAGCATACCCATGCACCACTTGCGCCCATCCAGAAATTCCTGGCTTCACGATATGGCGATAATTATAGAATGGAATTTCTTCCTCGAATTTATCAACAAAGGCTTTCTGTTCGGGGCGTGGACCAATTAAACTCATATCACCCTTCAATACATTAAAGAACTGTGGTAACTCATCAATTCGAGTTTTTCGAATAAACTTACCGATACGAGTAACACGCATATCACCGCTTGAAGCAAATTGTGCACCATCTTTTTCAGAATCTTTACACATACTTCTAAATTTATAGATACGGAACTCTTTACCACCTTGTCCAACTCGATTTTGAATAAACATTGCTCCACCCTCGCTTTCTAAGCGAATAGCAATCGCCGTAATTGCCATAATAGGAAGTGTAATTGGGAATGTCAGCACAATAAGAGAAATATCAATTATACGTTTTATTAGAGAATAAATTGGAGAAGGTAGTAATGAGCCCAAATCATTTTCATACATATGATGAATCTTAACGCGTCCTGTTAAGGACTCCCGTAATTGACGGACGTTGTACACAGGAATACCATTTAAGGTACATTGTGCTAAGAACTTTTGCCAATCTCCAGACAAATCCGAAGAATGAAGATCGACAGCAATCGCATTTATTCTCTTCTCTCCCAATTCTGGCTCAATTAACTCAATCCATTCTACATTTTGAATTTGGTTCAAATTCTCTGCTTGACCAAGCGAAATATAGGCGATTTTAGGCACAATCCAACTTCTTGATACAAAATAGCCAATAAAGCAAAATAACATTGTTAAGATAAAACTTGCCCCTAACAACATATTTGAATAGTCTAAACGGAATAATGTTAATGCCATCAGTACAATAAAATACCACGAAATTACGGTAGAAAATACAAAACTAGCCGATTTATTACCGGGATACTTCATTAACACCCTCAAACTAATGGCAATCATTACAAAAGCTAAAGATGTAGCAATAATGGTATTAGAGCGAGTATCAATTAAATTAAATTTATCGCCCCAAAAATAAAATGCAGGCAATAAGCTCGAGAAAAAAATCCCTAAAATACTTTGCACAGTTGTACTAAAAAATAGTCTTTCGTACCAACGAGAATGGCGTTTCTTTTTATAAATTTCCATAAACTATCCTTTTCTTAATTTCTTATAAATCATTCCTAATAAGGACCTAGGCAATAATCGAGGCAATGCTCTGATTATAAAATAAATAGTAGAAATACCTACAGATTGTAATTTCAACTGCCTTTTTAATTGTGCTAATTGGTATTCACTTTTAATATAATCAAGTCCTTTGCGGCGGGCATACATCGACGTTCCGCTTCTTACCTTCACTAGGATATCAGGTAAATTATACACTTTATATTTCCCTGCAATCACTCTTAGCCAAAGATTATAATCTTCCATATAAAGGTGATGTTGATACCCCCCCACTTTTTCAATTACCGATTTTTTATAAGCTACCGCCATATGATTAAATGGGTTCCTTAATAAAGCAGAAGAATAAATTTCCTCACAAGTAATAGGCACACTCTTAATACCAAGAGTATTTGACATAGTTTCATCAAACTCCTCAACTTGGCCACTAAACAAAACAACATCAGGATTATTACGAATAAAAGCAAGCTGTTTTTCAAAACGCTCAGACAAACAAATATCGTCCGTATCCATTCGCAATACCCACTCATTAGAACAATGCTTTAATCCTTCATTTAATGCACGTCCTAACCCTATATTTTGTGGTAAACGAACAACGACAAGCGGTAATTTTTCAGCAAATTTTTGCACTATTTTCTCTAAGTCTTCAGGAATTCTGCCATCAAAGACCACTACGATTTCATTTGCCGGCAAAGTTTGGGATGCTAAAGAATCTAAACACATCTCTAAATAAGCCGGTTTTTCTTTGTAGTACAAAGATATTAGTATCGAAAACGTCACAACTACTTTTCCTGCTTTTTCAATTTATGAACTATATACTTTATTTTTATAGTATGATAAAAAAGTTTTGGAGAGTAAATAAAAGAAAATATAATCTTATATAAGAAGCCAAAGTAATTTTTCTTAACTAGCTCTTCTCTAGCCTCAGTCATTAAAATTTTATTCATAGAATATCTTTCTTCTTTTCTTTTATTCAATTTCATTGAATTAAAAAACATATAATCGTTTCCATTCTTAAAACTCTTATATGCTTTATTTATATTACTTATTGTGGTATATAAATGAAAAGCATTTCTTCTAGTAACACTATTTGTAGAAAATCTATATTTAAATAATACCTTAGGATTATTTCCTAATCTAAATCCCATTGATAAAATACGAGCAACAAACTCCATATCTTCAGCATGTAAAGCTAAGGGATTATACCCTCTAGATTCAACAAATACTTTTCTCCTTGCTAAAAAAGTAGGATGAATTATTCCAATATCACCAGCCACCATAAGTTTTTCTAAAGCCTCATGGCTATTCAGTTTATTTGTAATACCAAGGTTACCATTTTCAGAAAAAAACAAAGCATTACAACCACATAAGTCTAAATGATTTTCTTCTAAATATAAAATTTGCTCTGATAATCTAGTAGGTAAAGATATATCATCAGCATCCATTCTTGCTATATATTCACCAGAGGATAAGTCTATAGCTTTATTTAATGAATAGATCAGCCCCTTATTTCCTTCATTAAAATGTAAAACAACTCTATTATCTTCCTCCTTTATTAAATTTAATAAATTAACTATATCTTTATTACTGGGATTATCACATATAACAATTAATTCTATATTAGTATATGTCTGATTCAATATTGATTTAATTGATTCCTCAACCCATTCTACGGGTTCATTATATGTACTCATTAAAACAGAAATTTTCTTATTCATAATAGAAGCTCCAGTCTATAATAGGCTTTGAAATAAAGGAGAATAAATGAAATTATATGGAAAACCATTACCTATCACATAGGATTTTTGCGAAAAATGAATCAATTGTGAATCAATATATAAAAACCAAATAAATAAAAGAATAAAATTCAACAAATTCCTTCTATAAAGGACTCTGGAATAAAAAATAAAATAAGAAAGTGAAATTAACAATATTCCTCCTGCACTAAACATAAATCTATCAGATAGAGTTTTAAATTGAATAAAGATCAATGAAATAGCAAAATAGAAAAGTATAAAATTAAGAATCCGACTACTATATCTAGTCCGAAAATAATTATAATCAAACTTAGTAACAGAAAAGAAAATAAAAAAAATAAAAGAATAAATTGCTATTACAACAATATACTCTATATTTGACTCGAATTTATAGCTTGCCCACTGACCATAAATATATTCATTTATTTTATTATCCAAAAAAGGAATATTTACTAAAGAAAGAATAGATATTAGTAAAAAAGGGAAAATACCAATTAAAGAGAACACATACAGGTATACTTTCCTAAATTTAAAGAAACGAGAAATCCCTAAACACACTATAATAATTATTGCACTAGGATGAAATCCAACTCCAATTACACATAGCCCCGCCCCTTTGAAAAGGTTATTTTTTAGAATAAAAGACACTCCTAGAAAAGTCACAGAAAATGCAAGAATATTTCTATAGGAGGAAACTATAGTAATTATACTTATCATAGTCAATATCTTAAATACAATTATCTTTAGTGTATGAATATCCTTATATTCAGAATATATATGTATAATAACACTAAAACAACTATAATAAATTATAAAAACACAGATAAAATTAATAAAGTTAAAATCAAATTCTAAGTAAGATAATATCTTTAAAAGTGATACCCAGCTATAATAATAAGATGTATATTCATTATACAATAAAGACAGAGTATTTAGATCTTTTATTTCATTAAAAAACAAAAAATAATGATATATATCCCCAGTTTCGTTAGTTCTATTATATAAAAATGCTACCATTGCTAATGAATAGGATAAGTTAAAGAAAAATATCTTTATATGATTCTCATTAAGATTACGTGATAAAAAGAAATAAAGCCCGCCCCAATATAATCCTAATATAGGGAAAACAAAATTAAAAACAGAAAAAAAATAAATCATACAAAAACCTTAAGCTAATAAATTAGATTTCTATTTCACTATATGTATCAATCCCTAACTCTTCAAATAGCCTATATGCATTAGTAATATCATCACGATTTTCACTTATACTCAACTTTATTATACGTACTTCAACCCCCTCAAAATTAGCTATATTAAGTGCAACAGAGCTAAAAAAGGTATATACAATAATTTTACTTTTATAGAGAAGTAACTCAGAAATATAATCTTCAAAAATCATTTTAGAATAGATATATTCTATATTACTCAAATGATAATATTCTCTTGGATGAGGATAATAAAAATCTATATTAAACATAGAAAATACCTTATTAATCAATGAGATATTCCTATCTTTATCAGCAAAAATAGGCTGACCTATTAGTATACTTATTTCATCTTTAGTAGTCGAAGGTAAATCAGATGGGTCTCTATCAGAAAAAATGTTTAGTGTTTCTACATTAGAAATAATGTTTTTATACTTTGGATAAATAGTAAAATGTTTTTTATTTATTTTTAATAACTTTTTAACTGAATAAGAGTTACGAATTATACAATTAATTATCTTCCTACTCAGCCATTTCTCAACTAAAATAGGTGGATTTTTAATGATATTTCCTAGACCATCATCGAATGTATATAATTCTTCAAAAGTTATATTAGAAAGTATTTTTTGTATCCATAAAGAATTAACATTAGCCAAAAAAACCTTTTCAAAAAAAGATATAGATAAATAATTTTTTGGAAAACTTATTAAACTAAAAAGATATCCTAATTTATTAGTTTCAACACTAATATCAATATAAATTGATTTCTCACAAAAAGAAGACATTTTATCAAAATAAAAAGTTATCTTATCATTTTTCTCAGAACCTAGAAAAACCCCAAAAAACTTTTCTGCTGAGTATTTTTTTACAATATATTCAGCTATTTTCACTTGTAATGGAGTATAACAAATAATCAAATTCATTTAAATTTACTCACAAGCAGATAATTAGTTAGGATAATTGACAAACAAGAAATCATCAAACCAATGAAAGTTCCAATTAATAGAATCAATACTCTTTTAGGCTTATCTTTATTAACCGGATAATCCGGCGATGCTTGATAACTATAAGTATCTGCCTTAGCTATTTTCGTTTTTTCAAATAAAGGCTCTAATTGTTTCAGCTGGTAATCAATTTGGTAATAGCGAGGGGGATAAACAACACCTTTCTCATTTGCTACGTCAATTTGTGCCTTTAAGTATTTTTCCCCTAGCATGAATAAATAGGAACTGTCTGCTAGTTTTGAATCTGAAAGAGGAATCTTAGTATCAGTTAGAACCGTTGCAATATTTGACGGATTCGCTTCATTAAAAACTTTTGAATATTCTTTAATTCCCGCCTTTTGCGCGGTTTCATAGGCTTTATTTAAGTTTTCTAGCTGTACAGCTTTATTTACTGATAAATCCTCTTGAATAAGAGATTTTTCATAATTTAATGCAGCTAATACATTTTGGAAATCAACCAAAAAGTCTTCTAATTCAACGCTAAACGCTTTGTTACTAATAAATTTAACCAATTCACCTAACGTATCTTGTGCTTCTACTGGCGTTTCCGCAGAAAAAGATATTGTACGTCCTATTGCATTAGGCTCTTTCTTTGAATCAGGAATAATAAAGCTTGTACTTTCATTACTTAAATTAAATAAAACAGTACGCTGCCCTTGTTCATCTTTCCCTTCAGCTAGCTTCTTATAAACATTAGAATTTACAAAAAATTCATTTTTAGTATCTTGAGATTGTGCCAATCGGTTAAAATTATTAAACAAACTTGCAGATAAAGCATTTGGATCAATAGGTTCCACACGTAAAATTCGGTTATATTCTCTGCGAATATTCAAATAATCACCTAATTCCGTTAATTTAGGTACAATAACCGTTGCTTTCGACGTCCATTGTTCTTTAGCAGTAAAAGCATATACTCCGGCTAAAACAGTTGTAATAAATGTCGTGAAAATAATCCATAATTTTTTATTCCATAAAATACGGAAAATTTCCATTAAATCAATTTCATCAGCCGGTTGTTGGGTTGCTTTTAGTGAATCTCTCATAGTTTCCTCTGAATTTAACCAATTTCCAGCCTGCCATTATACACGAGATACACTCCTAGTGTAATTTCTTTACTCTCTTTTAAGATTGCACTTATAGAATAATTATTAGATAATATTGAACTATAGTAGAAATTTGATCTAAAACAAAATGAGTGATATCCAGATTCCTTTAACTTTTACCGATGCAGCTGCACGTAAAGTGAAAAGCTTAATTGAAGGCGAAGAGAACCCAAATCTTCGCTTGCGTGTTTATATTACGGGCGGTGGCTGTAGTGGCTTCCAATATGGCTTTACCTTTGATGATCAGGTAAATGATGGTGATTTAACTATTGAAAATCAAAATGTCGGCTTAGTGGTTGACCCAATGAGCTTACAATATTTGATTGGAGGTACTGTAGATTATACTGAAGGCTTAGAAGGCTCACGTTTTGTCGTGAACAATCCCAATGCTAGCTCAACCTGCGGATGCGGTTCTTCATTTAGTATTTAATTAGCAAAAAAACCGTCAAATTTGACCGCTTGTTTTAAACAAAAACAGCCTAAATAATCGCTATTTAGGCTGTTTTTTATTTTTATAGCATCCACAAAGAGGTGGAACAGGATCTTCTCCTCCTTCGCTCATCGGATTACAACGTAAAATACGCCTCAAGGCTAAATAACTACCTTTGATTGCACCGTGAATTTTAATCGCCTCCACAGCATAGGTAGAACAGGTTGGATAAAAGCGACAACGAGGTCCAATTAATGGGCTAATAGCATAGCGATAAAAGTAAATTGGCAACAATAGTATTCTTGCCAATAAACTTACATGATTCGCTTCATCTACTGATTGGTCTGAGCCGGCTTTTTGCTCAGGCGAATGTGTCTTGCCCATAGTTTTTCAAGTGTTTCAAAAAGAGTTGCATTGTCTAGCTTACCGATTCCACCTTTTGCAACAAACACGAAATCAAAATGAGGCAATTCATGTTGTTTTAAACGAAAACTTTCACGTACAATTCGTTTAATACGGTTGCGATCATGAGCCCTTTTTAAATGTTTTTTAGCAACAGTCAAGCCCAGACGGGGATTCTGCAAAGCATTAGCTCTAGCGAGAAGTGTCATTTGAGGAGTGCTGGCTCGAAGAGGATCTTCAAACACAGCCTTAAATTGAACGGGAGCTAACAGACGTAGCTCCCGAGAAAAAGTTAGCTTATTCACTCTTATCTAAAAAGAGAGGTTTGCTTTTCTTTACTGCAAATTATGCAGATAAAGATTTACGACCTTTAGCACGACGACGTGCTAACACTTGACGACCGTTTTTAGTAGCCATACGAGCACGGAAACCGTGAGTACGAGCACGTTTTAATACTGATGGTTGAAATGTACGTTTCATTACTATCTACCTAAAATTTAAAGAGTTGGCATACAAAATTATTTCTGCCAAACAAGGACCATAAAAAGAGTTGCAATTCTACAGGTAAACAAAACAAAAAGCAAGGATGAATCTAACATCAAATCACATTTTGTAAACTTTTTGGAAATTTTAACCGCTTGCAATAAGAGGCATATTTTCGCAGAATTTTAAATCTCTTTATGGCATAATTCCGGTAACTATTCCATTTTCTTGTTCTTGAGAGTAAACATGAATCAACAAAAAATCGGTATTTTACTTGCAAACTTAGGTACGCCTGATGAACCAACAACCCCAGCGGTTAAACGTTATTTAAAACAATTTTTAAGCGATCCTCGAGTTATTGATTTACCTAAACTCAAATGGCAGACTATCTTAAATTTCATCGTGTTACCAAGACGCTCTCCTAAAGTAGCTAAGCTCTATAAATCTGTCTGGAGCAATCAAGGCTCTCCATTATTGGCTATTTCTCGTGAGCAACAAAGAGCAGTTCAACGCAATTTTGATGCAAAAAGGAAGAATGTGGTGGTTGAATTAGGTATGTCTTATGGTAATCCGAGCATAGAAAGTGCTACAGATAACTTAATCAAACAAGGGGTCGAGAGAATTATCGTATTGCCACTCTATCCGCAGTATAGCAGCACAACTACTGCTTCTGTATTTGATGCTTTTGCCAATGGCTTAAAAGCCCAACGTAAAATCGTCCCATTTGAGTTTATCCATAGTTACCATAACGATCCTCTCTATATTGAAGCCTTAGCTAATTCTATTCAAATCGAAGAAGATGAATTGCTATTATTTTCATTCCACGGTATTCCCAAACGCTATGAAGCGGAAGGCGATTTTTACTCAAAACATTGCTATGAAACTGCCGAATTAGTTACAGAAAAACTTGGATTGCCAAGAGAAAGATGGCATTTATCTTTCCAATCTCGCTTTGGTGATGAAGAGTGGCTAAAACCTTATACAGATGAAACCTTAGAAGGCTTTCCTGAACAAGGAATTAAAAAAGTCGCTGTTGTTTGCCCTGGCTTCTCAGCGGACTGCTTAGAAACTTTAGAGGAAATTGCTGAAGAAAACCGAGAGAACTTTGAAAAAGCAGGGGGGAAATCCTACCGTTACATTCCTGCTCTTAACGCTAACGGTGATCATATCAAAGCATTGGTCACACTTATTGAAGCTAAAATATAAATATTATCCTCTGCTAACTAACTAGAAACCATTACAGAGGGCGTATTAGCTTTTTAATGACAAATGGTGCCGCATTACCGGCATAAAAAAAGAATAGTTGCAGATTTTTCTTAAAAACAGACCGCTTGTGGTTAAGAAATGAATACAAGCGGTCTATTTTCATGATAATTTTACAAAATCCAAAAACATCCCTCAAAACAAAAACCCCAAGCCTATCGCTAAGCTTGGGGTCGATTTTACTTATTTGCCTCTCGGCTGAATAATGCCCTGATGTTGCCCTACTCTCACATGCGGAATCCACACACTACCATCGGCGTCACTGCGTTTCACTTCTGAGTTCGGTATGGATTCAGGTGGCACCACAGCACTATCGACATCAGGAAAATCTTCGATGATTCAGACTTTCTTCGTCTTTACTTTTGTCTTTCTAAATTGTTTTGTTTGTTCTTTACTTTCTTCGGCTTTTGCCTTTAATTCGAAACAAGCTGTTTATTCTGAGTTGATTTGTTTAGTTTCTTTTGTTTAGTTTCTTCGCTTTCTGTCAAAAACACTTGAGCGTTGTATAGTTAAGCCTCTCGGGCAATTAGTATAGGTTAGCTCAACGGCTCACACCGCTTACACACCCTACCTATCTACGTCTTAGTCTTAAACAACCCTTACCAACTTATAGTCGGGGAGAACTCATCTCAAGGCAAGTTTCGTGCTTAGATGCTTTCAGCACTTATCTCTTCCGCACTTAGCTACCCGGCAATGCGTCTGGCGACACAACCGGAACACCAGGGGTGCGTCCACTCCGGTCCTCTCGTACTAGGAGCAGCCCCTCTCAATTCTCCAACGCCCACGGCAGATAGGGACCGAACTGTCTCACGACGTTCTAAACCCAGCTCGCGTACCACTTTAAATGGCGAACAGCCATACCCTTGGGACCTACTTCAGCCCCAGGATGTGATGAGCCGACATCGAGGTGCCAAACACCGCCGTCGATATGAACTCTTGGGCGGTATCAGCCTGTTATCCCCGGAGTACCTTTTATCCGTTGAGCGATGGCCCTTCCATTCAGAACCACCGGATCACTATGACCTGCTTTCGCACCTGCTCGACTTGTCTGTCTCGCAGTTAAGCTTGCTTATACCATTGCACTAACCTCACGATGTCCGACCGTGATTAGCAAACCTTCGTGCTCCTCCGTTACTCTTTGGGAGGAGACCGCCCCAGTCAAACTACCCACCAGACACTGTCCGAACACCCGATTAGGGCGCCTCGTTAGAACATCAAACGTTAAAGGGTGGTATTTCAAGGACGCCTCCACACAAACTAGCGTTCATGCTTCAAAGGCTCCCACCTATCCTACACATCAAAATTCAATGTTCAGTGTCAAGCTATAGTAAAGGTTCACGGGGTCTTTCCGTCTAGCCGCGGGTACACCGCATCTTCACGGCGATTTCAATTTCACTGAGTCTCGGGTGGAGACAGCCTGGCCATCATTATGCCATTCGTGCAGGTCGGAACTTACCCGACAAGGAATTTCGCTACCTTAGGACCGTTATAGTTACGGCCGCCGTTTACTGGGGCTTCGATCAGGAGCTTCTCTTTCGATAACACCATCAATTAACCTTCCAGCACCGGGCAGGCATCACACCCTATACGTCCACTTTCGTGTTTGCAGAGTGCTGTGTTTTTAATAAACAGTTGCAGCCAGCTGGTATCTTCGACCGGTTCAACCTTCGTGTGCAAGACACTACAATCTACGCCGGCGCACCTTCTCCCGAAGTTACGGTGCTATTTTGCCTAGTTCCTTCACCCGAGTTCTCTCAAGCGCCTGAGTATTCTCTACCTGACCACCTGTGTCGGTTTATAGTACGGTTTAGTGTAACCTGAAGCTTAGTGGCTTTTCCTGGAAGCGTGGTATCGGTTACTTCAGCTCCGTAGAGCCTCGTCATCACTTCTCGGCGTTAAAGAAGACCGGATTTGCCTAGTCTTCACACCTACCGGCTTAAACAGGGATTTCCAACACCCTGATAACCTAACCTTCTCCGTCCCCACATCGCAATTACACCAAGTACGGGAATATTAACCCGTTTCCCATCGACTACGCTTTTCAGCCTCGCCTTAGGGGCCGACTCACCCTGCCCCGATTAACGTTGGACAGGAACCCTTGGTCTTCCGGCGAACGAGTTTTTCACTCGTTTTATCGTTACTTATGTCAGCATTCGCACTTCTGATACGTCCAGCAAACCTCTCGATTCACCTTCTTCCGCTTACAGAACGCTCCCCTACCCAACAGTCTTTCGACTGATGCCGCAGCTTCGGTGCTATATTTTAGCCCCGTTACATCTTCCGCGCAGGCCGACTCGACTAGTGAGCTATTACGCTTTCTTTAAATGATGGCTGCTTCTAAGCCAACATCCTAGCTGTC